>JBEKSH010000011.1:0-12464 GCA_049517235.1 Roseiarcus sp.
TTGGCTTCTCGATCGAGCGCAGGAGGTCGAGCCCGAGACAGCCCTCAGCGCGCCGAAAAATAGCGACCGCCTCGTTGATCCGCGCCTCGAACGCGGCCTCCTCGCCCAGCTTCACGTCGACCTGCGCAATTTCGAGGATCATGGGGTTCCGACTTTCCTGACGATTTGAGCCTGCGACGGCTGCGGCTTCACGCTCGGCCCTCACGCCGCGCGCGCGAGCAGATACGCCATGTGGCGCAGCGCCAGCAGATAGCCATGGGCGCCAAAGCCCGCCATCACGCCGGTCGCCGTCAGCGAAACGTAGGAATGATGGCGGAACGCCTCGCGCCGGTGGACGTTGGAGATATGCACTTCGAGAATTGGAAATTCGCAGGCGCTCAGCGCATCCATTATCGCGATCGAACTATGCGTGAACGCCGCCGGGTTGATGATGACGCCCGCCGCCGTCTCGCGCGCCTCATGGATCCAATCGATCAGGTGGTGCTCGGCGTTGCTTTGCTTGAATTCGATTGTCAGCCCGAGTTCACCGGCGAGAGTCCGGCATTGCGCCTCCACATCCGCCAAGGTCTCGTAGCCGTAAATATGCGGCTGGCGTTTGCCCAGCAGGTTCAGATTCGGCCCGTTGAGGATCAGAACTGTCGAAGTCATGGCGTGCGGCCCGGCCGGAGAGAGGGCGTCATTGTGCGTTGGCGCGCGGGGCCATGGCAATCCGCCATCGCGGCGCCTCCCCCGCGTCCGCCAACACCCGCATGTTCTTAGGCCGCCCCCGTTCGCATGCCAAGCGCCGACCACTCACGCAAGAGGCCGGGCAGCCTCGACACAGCCATCTTGCCAGAGCCTGCCGGACAAGCAACCATGGCGCATGACTGAACTCGTCGTCGCCACACTCCTTTTCCTTCTGTTGCTGCTGAGCAGCGCAATCGGCGTGCTCGTTCAGAGAAGGCTGCCCGAACGCCACCGCAGCCGCGAGACGATCGAGGCGATACGCCTGGTCATTTCGATTCTGTTGACCTTCGCGGCGCTGGTTCTCGGCCTGCTGACCTCCTCGGCCAAGACCGGTTTCGACGAGTTCGGCAACCGCATGCGGGCTTACGGCATCGACATGATCGAGTTGGACCAGAGGCTGCGCGAATATGGAGAGGCGGCCGATCCGGCCCGCGCGCTGCTGCGCACCTACGTCGCGGCGTCGATCGCCGACACCTGGCCCGATGAGCCGCCGCCGGCCGGCGACTATCCCACCCATCTGAAGCGCGTGCGGCCCGACAGCATCGAAGGCGAGGAAACCGGGGTGTTGATTGCCCGGCTGGACGACTCGATCCGCAACCTGGAGCCGGCGGATAAGCCCCATCGCCAGCTCGCCAGTCTCCTTGCCGCCCGAATGGCGCACGCCCTGGAGCAGCGCTGGCGGCTGATCGAGACCGCCTCTCCCACCGTCTCGTGGCCGCTGCTGTCGCTCATGACGTCATGGCTGGTGATGATTTTCGCGGTGTTCGGGCTGGGCTCGCCGCGCAACGCCGTCGTCTATGCGACGATGGTGCTGTGCGCCCTGTCGATATCGTCGGCCGTGTATATGATCCTCGAATTGGACGGGCCGCTCAGCGGCTGGATCGTCGTGTCGAGCCAACCGCTTCGCGATGCTCTCCAACACATCGACGCGCCCCGATGACGGGCCCCGCCCGATCGCCACGATCTTCGCGACGGCGGAGCGAGGGTCGTCGTCATCGCCCCATCACGTCGTCGCGGGGCGCGGATCGTAAGGCTTTTCGTCTCGCCAGCGGCGCATCAACCCCGCGAGTTCGGGATCGCTGTCGGCGGGCAGCACGATGCGCAGCGTCGCAAGCAGATCGCCCTGACGGCTCTCGCCGGCGGCCGGCAGCCCTTTGCCGCGCAAGCGCAAGGTTCGCCCGCTGCTCGCGCCATGCGGAATCGCGATTTCGACCTCGCCCGCCAGCGTGGGCGCGCGCACCTTGGCCCCGAGCACGGCTTCATAAAGCGTGATCGGCAGATCCAGGCGCAAGTCGCGCCCCTCGACTTTGAACAGCGGATGCGGCGCATAACGGATCGTAACCAGGGCGTCGCCGGCCGGGCCGTTCTTCGCGCCGGGTTGGCCCTGGCCGCGCAATCGGATTTGCTTGCCGTCCTCGACGCCGACCGGAATGGCGACGTCAAGCGTCTTGCCGGTTGGCAAGCTCACGCGGACCGAGCCGCCCGTCGCCGCCAGAGCCAAGGGAACCGTGGCGACGACGCTGACATCCTCGCCACGCTGGGGTTTGCGAGAGCGGCCTGCGCTCGCACCGCCAAATAATTGGTCGAGGATATCGGGATCGATTCCGCCGCCGCCGCCCCGGCCGCGATTGTGTTCGCTGTCGCCGAAGTCGAACTCGAAATGCTGAAAATCGGGTCCGCCGCCCTGCGCGGTTCGAGCGTGGCGGCGTGCGCCGGCAAAGCCCTCGAACCCCTGATGGCGCGGCTTGCCTTCGGCGTCGATTTCGCCGCGATCGAACGCCTCGCGCTTCTTCTCGTCGCCGACGATTTCATAGGCCGCCCCGACCTCGGCGAACTTGTCCTTCGCTTTTGGATCCTTGCTCTGGTCAGGGTGAAGCTTCTTGGCCAGCCGACGGAAAGCGGATTTGATTTCGGCGGCGCTTGCCGACTTTGCAAGCCCCAGAACTTCATATGGATCGCGCATAAAGAGCCCAGCCTGACGCGCCCGCCCCCAAGGCGCGGGCGCCAATGTCTCGCCGCTTATTTGGGCGATCGCCGGGGCGCGCGCAAGTGGCGGCCCGGGCGTTCGGCCAAATCGGCTCTGCGACAACGGATCGATCGGCGATCGAGGGACGCCGGCGAAGGCGCGGCGCGTCTCGATTTCGTGTAGAAACAGCGGCGACCTTCTGAAAGGCGCCGCCAAGCGCCCTCAACGCGGCAAAGCAGTGCGGAGATTGCAGATTGACTGAGTCAAACGCCAGTGACTTTACGCAAGCTGACGAGCCGTTTGCGCTGTTCGAGCAATGGTTCTCCGAAGCGGGCGAGAGCGAGCCGAACGATCCCAACGCGATGGCGCTGGCGACGGTCGACGCAAATGGCTTGCCCGACGTGCGAATGGTGCTGCTGAAGGGGGCCGATCAGCGCGGCTTTGTGTTCTATACGAACGAGAAGAGCGCGAAGGGCGGCCAGATCGCCGTTTCGCCGAGAGCCGCCGCGCTGTTTCACTGGAAGTCGTTGCGGCGGCAGATCAGATTGCGCGGCCCGGTGGCGCTCGTCAGCGATCAGGAAGCCGACGCCTATTTCAGGAGCCGACCGCGCGACAGTCAAATCGGCGCATGGGCCAGTCAGCAATCACGCCCCTTGGAAAGCCGTTTCGCGTTCGAAAAGGCCATCGCCTATTACGCCACGAAATTTGGCGTCGGCGAGGTTCCACGCCCGCCCTACTGGCGCGGCTTCCGTCTGACGCCGACCGCGATCGAATTCTGGCGCGACCGGCCATTTCGGCTGCACGACCGCGTCTTGTTTACGCGCGAAGGCGCCGACGCGCCCTGGCTTCGGCAACGTCTCTACCCCTGAGGCCCGCGGCGCCGGATGAACCGGCCGACACGGCGCGAGGCGCGCTCGGGCGCCTCGCGATGAGAATATCGAGCAACCGCGGCGCCCGATGATCGGGGCCGGGGCGCCCGTCGATTCGGCGGCGCTATTATCGGCCGCGCGAATAGGAGTTGCGGTCTTCCGGAGTCGCGCCGGCATTGTTAGGCTGCGCGCCAAAGACGGACAAAAAGCCAGCATCGCCGCCCACCAGGGCCGCACGACCTTCCGTCGTCGCCGGCGGCTGCGCCGATTCGGGAGCCAGCACCGCATAGGGCGACGCTTCAGGGCTTATGTTCGGAAACGCATTGGCGTTGACGGCGCCAAGGGCGAGAGCAATGGTCGTCGCCCCCAACAGAACGATCTTACGCATAATATGTCCTTCCTGTTTTCCATCAGTGACTTACAGAACGCGCGACGGTGCAGCGCGCCGTCGTTTTGATCGTCCCCTAATCACTGAACACCAGATAGGGCCAAGGGCGCGGCTTTCAATTGCTGCATTGCACACAACACCGTGAGTCTCCGTGATCGGCCGTGATGATTGTGCTAGGGATGAGTAAGGAACGAATTCGTGAAGTGGGACGCCATGGCTCAAAGTCAAACCAACGCGCCGCGCAAAGCGATGCTGCTGACCGGCGCCTCTCGCGGCATCGGCCATGCCACGGTCAAGCGATTCTCGTCGGCGGGATGGCGCGTCATAACCTGCTCGCGCCACGCCTTTCCCGAGGAGTGCCCATGGATGGCGGGGCCGCAGGATCATCTCCAGATCGATCTGGCCGATCCCGGGGATACGAGGCGGGCGATCGCCGAGATTCGCGAGCGGCTCGACGACGGGCGTCTCGACGCGCTGGTGAACAACGCCGCCATTTCGCCCAAAGGCGCCGGCGGTTCGCGGCTCGGCCTGTTCGAGACGGAGCTTGAGGATTGGCAGACGATCTTTCAGGTGAATTTCTTCGCGCCGATGATGCTGGCGCGCGGCCTGATCGCCGAGCTTGAAGAGGCCCATGGCTCGATCGTCAACGTCACCTCGATCGCCGGCGCGCGCGTGCATCCGTTCGCCGGCGCCGCCTATTCGACGTCCAAGGCCGCGTTGGCGGCGCTGACCCGCGAAATGGCGGCGGACCTCGGCCCGCGCGGCGTGCGCGTCAACGCCATTTCGCCCGGCGAGATCGACACGGCGATCCTGTCGCCGGGCACGGACAAGATCGTCGCGCAAATCCCCTTGCGCCGCCTCGGCTCGCCCGAAGAGGTGGCCAAGGCGATCTATTTCCTTTGCACCGATCAATCGAGCTATGTGCATGGCGCCGAGATCCATATCAATGGCGGCCAGCACGTTTGACGCGAGAGGCCGAGGTCGCGTCGAGTCGTCCGGCCAATGGTTTGAGGTCCCGCCCTGAACGATCGCCCTTATCCCTCGCGTCCGATCCTCGCCGTCTCAACCGCCGTTTTTCGCGATCGACAGGCGCTTGTCGCGCGCCGGACGCGGGCACCGTTGCGCGGGCTCTATTCGCTGCCCGGCGGCGTCGTGGAAATCGGCGAAACGCTGCGCGAGGCGGCGTTGCGCGAACTTCGCGAAGAGGTCGGCGTCGAAGCGCGGATCGTCGCTTTCAACGATCACGTCGAATCGATTTTTCGGGATGAGCGGGGCGTGAAGGCGCATTATGTGATCGCGTCCTTCGTCGCACGCTGGACCGGCGGCGAGGCGCAAACAAGCGACGAAGCCGACAGGGTGACCTGGATCGACCCCACGGCGCTTCGGGATCTGCCGACCACCCCGGGACTGGAGGAGATGCTCGCCAGAGCCGCCAGCCTGATCGAGGCCTATCCGTGAGGAAGCGATTCCGACGCCTGGGTTTGGCCGTCGTCCTCTGCGCGTCCGCCACAGGACATGTTTGCGCTCAGCAGGCGGCGCCCAAGCCGCCCGCGCCTGCCGAGCAACCGGCGCCCGCCGCCGAACCGCCGCCGCCCTATGAGCCGCAGTTGCTGCGCCTCGCCGAACTCATCGGCGCGCTCGCCTATCTGCGCGATCTCTGCGGAGCGCACGACGCCGATGCGTATCGCGCCAAGATGGCGAGCCTGCTGGAGGTTGAAGCCAGGAGCGAGACTCGCAAGGAGAGCCTGGCGGGCGCCTACAACAAGGGCTTTCGCGGCTATGAACTCTCCTATCGCGTCTGCACGCCCGCGGCCCAGGAAATCATTGCGCGCTTCCTCGACGAAACGGCGAGGATTTCGGCCGATCTGGCCAATCGATATGGGGGGTGAACCGCACAAGGCGCGCGACGCCGAACCTCATTCCGTCGATTGCGAGCGGGCGCCGCGCTTGCGGCCAAACCAGCGGCCCACGCTTTTCGCATAGGCCTCGAAGGCTTCGGGATGGGCGGCGCTCAGCGCGGCGTCCTCGCGATCGATGACTCGATCCATGACGACGGAAAAAAGCGCTGGCGCGAGGATTGAAGCGACGAACGGCAGAGGTTCAAGAGGCGCGAACATCTGCAGGACGACGAGCATCGCCGTCCACAGCACGCATTGAACAAGGGTGAGGAAGTAGGTGGGATTGCGCGAGAACCCATAGAGACCGTCAGTCACGAGACCCGACGACACCACATAGTGGCGCGCATCGCCGCCGCGCCGGCTGAGCGACTCGATGATATAGACCTTGCCCGCGTAACACAGAGCCAGCGCGAAACCGAACGAGGCGGCGATCCAGCAAACCAGGACCGTGTGCTCCAAACGCCCCCAAAGATGAATGAACATCACGGCATAGGCGACCGAAAAGACCAGATCGATCTTGAATGTGGGAGCAAAGCGGAAGGGCGCGGCCTTGCCTGCCTGATGGGTTTGCGGGTCCGCCATCGCTTCGCGTGAATCCGTGTCGGCCGCCATTTTCGTCGCCATTTCGCCAAAATAAAGGGGCGCTGCGTTTCGGTGGCGACAATGCCCTCGCAGAGGTAAAAATTGCCTTATGTGGCGCGCCGGCAGGATTGAGCCCTCAATCCCGGCGTGCAAGATCGACGCTGACATGAACCCAAAGCGCGGCGGCGCAATGAGGACCGCATGGACAAGGGACGGTTGGAAGGCTTCAGCGATGGCGTGCTGGCGACAATGCGCCTATGCGGTCTCGCGCCGCGCCGGCCCCAGGTTCGCAGGCGGCGCGCTGTCGTCCGGCACGAAGAAGTCGACCGCCAGCGGCTGGGTCGGGTCGACCCGATAGGGATCGAAGTCCGTGACGCCGTTCTCGGCGAGCAACGTGTCGTCGATCAGAAACCGGCCGGTGAAGCTCCGCGCTTCCTTGCAAAAGACGACATGCGCCGCGTCGGCGAGTATTTCGGGCTTGCGCGAGGCGCGCATCAGCGCCTCGCCGCCCAGCAGATTGTTGACGGCGGCGGTCGCAATGGTCGTGCGCGGCCATAGCGCGTTGACCGCTATGCCGCGCGCGCGAAGCTCGCCCGCCAGTCCCAGCACGACGAGGCTCATGCCGAATTTCGCCATCGAATAGGCGGTGTGGCCGGCGAACCATTTCTCCTTCATGTCGAGCGGGGGCGACAGCATGAGGATATGCGGGTTCGCCGATTGGGCGAGATAGGGCACGGCGAATTTAGAGACCATGAAGGTTCCGCGCGCGTTGATCTGATGCATCAGATCGAAGCGCTTCATGTCGGTCGCCTGGCTGTTGGTCAGTGAAATCGCGCTCGCATTGTTGACGACGATATCGACGCCGCCGAAATGCCTGGCGGTTTGCTCCAGCGCGCCGCGCACCGCCGCCTCGTCGCGCACGTCGACGACGAGGGGCAACGCCCGCCCGCCGGCCGCCTCTATTTCGCGCGCCGCGGTGTGGATCGTGCCGGGCAGCTTGGCGTTGGGCTCGCTGGTCTTGGCGGCGATCGCGATATTGGCCCCGTCGCGCGCCGCGCGCAGGCCGATCGCCAGACCGATGCCGCGCGAGGCGCCGGTGATGAACAGAGTCTTCCCGTTGAGCGTTGGCGCGGGCATTCGACGCCTCCCTTCGTTGTGCAGAATGTTTCGGGGCTAGGCCTTGGCCTTTTGCAGGAAAGCGAAGAAGGCGGCGCGAGCCTCGGGCGAGCGCACGGCCTCGGCGAACAGCCGCATCTCCTGATCGATCCGCGCGATGAGGATCGTCGGATCGCCGCGCAGCAGACGGCGCGTGGCGAGCAAAGCCTCGCGCGGCTTGGCGGCGAGCGCCTGCGCCTTGGCGAGCGCATGCGCATAGAGTTCGCCAGGCTCGACGATCGCATTGGCCAGTCCGAGGTCGCGGGCGGCGACGGCGTCGAAGCTTTCGGCGAGCATGATGAATTGGGCGGCCTTCGCATAGCCGAAGCGCTGCGGCGCGAGCAGCGAGGAAGCGGCCTCCGGCACCAGGCCGAGATCGACGAACGGCATCTGGAACCGCGCGCTCGGCGCGACATAGACGAGGTCGCAATGGAAACACAGGGTGGTGCCGATGCCGATCGCCGGCCCCTCGACGGCGGCGATCAGCGGCTTCTCGAATGTCGCCAGAGCTTTTATGAACAGCGTGCCTGGCGAGGCTTCCGCCCTGCCGGCCAATTCGAGAAAATCGGCGATATCGTTGCCGGCGGTGAAAACGCCGTCCTTGCCGCGCAGCAACACCGCGCCGATCGATTCGTCCGCGCTCGCCTGCGCCAGGGCGGCGATGAGCGCGCGATACATCGCGCTGGTGAGGGCGTTCTTCTTTGCGGGGCGCGCGAGCGTCACGCACAGCGCCGCCCCGTCGCGGCTTGTCTCAACGAGATCCGTCATGTTCCCTCCGCCAAGGCTGCTTCAAATTGTTCGAGCGCGCCGGCGCCCGATCGAATCGCGCTGTCCAGCCCGGCCGCTCCCGTCGCAATCCTTTCGGCGAAGAAGCGCGCCAAGACGACGCGGCCAAGCTGCGAAGAATCGCCCTGTCGGGCGAGGCTTTGAGCGGCGAGCCCCGCCTTGCCGAGGCAAACGCCGCCCAGCGCCAGCGCGAACAAGCGCAGATAGGGCGTGGCGCCCGCCAGGGCGTCCTGCAGGTCGGCGCCGAGCGCGCGGGCCATGAATTTCGTCGCGCGCTCCAACGCATCGACCGCTTCAGCGAGGCGCTTCGCCGTCGCGCCAAACGCCGCCCCGCCCGTCGCCGCCACCTCGGCCGAGACGGCGCGCATCCCGGCAATCTCGCGCGCGACGGCCTGACCGTCCGACAGCGGCAGTTTGCGATGGACGAGATCGATCGCCTGGACGCCGTTGGCGCCCTCGTAAATGGCGGCGATGCGCGCATCGCGCATGTGTTGGGCGGCGCCGGTCTCCTCGATGTAACCCATGCCGCCATGCACCTGCACGCCTAACGAGGCGACCTCATCGCCGACATCGCTCGAGAACGCCTTGGCGATCGGCGTCAGCAGCGCCGCGCGCTCGCCGGCTTGACGGCGCTCGGCGTCGCTCTTGGCGTAGTGCGAACGGTCGATCGCCACCGCCGTCACGTGGCAAACGCCGCGCGCCGCGTGGATCAGCGCCTTCATCGTCAACAACATGCGCCGAACATCGGCGTGCTCGATGATCGCGCTCATCTGCGATCCGCCCCTGGGGCCGCGTCCCTGGCGGCGATCGCGCGCATAGGACAGCGCCTGCTGCAAGGCTCGATCGGCGACGCCGACGCCCTGCATGCCGACGGCGAGGCGCGCGCTGTTCATCATCACGAACATCGCCGCCAGGCCGCGGTTTTCTTCGCCCACCAGCCAGCCCGCGGCGCCGTCGCCGTCGCCGTAGATCATCACGCAGGTCGGCGAGGCGTGAATGCCGAGCTTGTGTTCGATGCCCGCGCAGCGCACGTCGTTTCGCGCGCCGAGCGAGCCGTCCGCGCGAACCAGAAACTTCGGCACGAGAAACAGCGAAAGGCCGCGCGTGCCCGGCGGCGCATCGGGCAGGCGCGCGAGCACGAGATGGACGATATTGTCGGCCATGTCGTGCTCGCCGTAAGTGATGAATATTTTCTGACCGAAGATTCGATAGGCGCCGTCGGGCCGGCGTTCGGCGCGCGTCTTCACCGCGTTCAGATCGGAGCCGGCCTGCGGCTCGGTCAGGTTCATCGTGCCGGTCCATTCCCCGGCGATCAGCTTGCCAAGGTACAGGCTGCGCAATTCATCGCTCGCATAGGCGTTGAGCGCGCCGATGGCGCCTTCGCTGAGCAACGGGCAAAGCGCAAAGCCCATCGACGCGCCGTTCCACAATTCGGCGCAGGCGGCGTTGACCGTATGCGGCAAGCCCATGCCGCCGTATTGCGGCGATCCCGTGACGCCAGCCCAGCCGCCCGCCGCCCAGGCCCGATAAGCGTCGCGAAAGCCGGGCGGCGTCGCGACATGCCCGTTCTCGTAACGCGCGCCGTGCAAATCGCCGATCCGATTGAGCGGCGCGATCACCTCGGTTGCGAACCGCCCCGCCTCTTCGATCACCGAGGCCGCGGTCTGCGCGTCGAACTCGCCAAAAATCCCTTCGCCGATCGCCTCGTTGAAACCGGCGACATGGGTCAGCGAAAAAAGGACGTCGGAGACTGGCGAGCGATAAGTCACGGGAGTTTCCTCGGCGCTGCGGTTCGGCGGTCGCTTTCGGGCTGCTTGACGCCGCAGCTTAGGCGCAGATAGCTGCGCGACAAGTCGCAATAACGTTTATATGTAAACCAATTGGCGCACAAGCGACGCCCGGTTCTTTTCATGACCATTCAACGAAACCGCCCAACAGAAATATTGACCGCGAACGGCGAGGCGATCGCCAAAGCCGCCGCGATCTTACGCGCCGGCGGCATTGTCGCGATGCCGACCGAGACGGTCTATGGGCTGGCCGGAGACGCAACCTGCGCGCGCGCCGTCGCGGCGATCTACGCCGCCAAGGGCCGGCCGACATTCAACCCGCTCATCGCCCATGTCCTCGACAGCGATGCGGCGGCGCGCGAGGCGGTTCTCGACGCCAATGCGCGGGCGCTGGCGCAAGCGTTCTGGCCGGGGCCGCTGACCCTCGTCGCGCCGATCGCGCAGCAAAGCCGCATCAGCGAACTGGCCCGCGCCGGGCTGGACAGCGTCGCGCTGCGCGCGCCCAGCCATCCGGTCGCCCGGGTGCTGATCGAGGCGGCGGGCGTCCCCCTCGTTGCGCCTTCGGCGAACCGGTCCGGCCGCGTCAGCCCGACCTCGGCCGCTCACGTCCTGGCCGACCTCGACGGGCGCATCGATCTGATCCTTGACGCCGGGCCGTCAAACATAGGCGTCGAATCGACGATCATCGCCTGTCTGGGCGGCGCGCCGCTTCTGCTGCGTCATGGCGCGATTCCGAAGGAGGCAATCGAAGCCGTTCTTGGCTTCGGTGTTCACGCGCGCGATGCGGCGGCGCGCAGCGCGCCGCTCGCGCCCGGTCTGCTGGCCTCGCACTATGCGCCGCGCGCCGCGCTGCGCCTGGAGGCGCGCGACGCGGCGAGTTTTGAGGCGGCGCTCGATTTCGGCGGCGCCTTGCGAAACAGCGGCGCGGACGCGCGGCTCGATCTGTCGCCCTCGTCGGATCTTGTCGAGGCGGCCGCCAATCTGTTCGCTTATTTGCGGGCTCTCGACCGCACGGGTTTGCGCGTCATCGCCGTCGCCCCGATTCCGGCGACCGGGCTGGGCGCGGCGATCAATGATCGGCTGCGACGCGCCGCCGCGCCGCGCGATGTTGAATGCGCGATCGGTTCGGACTGAACCGGGTCGTGACGGACCCCGTCCACAATCGCCAATCCGTCTTTGACGAATGAAGCAAGCCGCCGAGGTCGGCGGTTGGCGTCAGGGCGATTTGCGCTCGAATCGCGCGGTGCGCGTGCGCATCGTCACGAGTTCTTCGGCGGCGGTCGGATGCACCGCCATTGTCGCGTCGAGATCGGCCTTGGTCGCCTTCATCTTGACCGCGACGCCCAGCAGTTGGATCATTTCGCCGGCTTCGTGCCCGAGGATGTGGGCGCCGATGACGCGATCGCTCGCGCCGTCGACGACAAGCTTCATGATCGTCTGCTCGCGGCGGCCCGAAAGCGTCGCTTTCATCGGCCGGAACCGCGACAGATAGATGTCGACGACGTCGTATCGCTCGCGCGCCTTGGCCTCCGTCAAGCCGACAGCGCCGATTTCGGGGGTCGTGAACACCGCGCTCGGCACGTCTTCATGGTCCGCTGCGACAGATTTGCCGCCGAACAGATGATCGGCGAAGGCGTGGCCTTCGCGGATCGCCACCGGCGTCAGGTTGATCCGATTGGTGACGTCGCCGACGGCGTGGATGGTCGCGACATTGGTCGCGGACCACCCGTCGACGATCACGGCGCCGCGCGCGTCGAGCGCGACCCCCGCGCTTTCCAGGCCAAGCCCGCCGGTATTGGGCCGCCGCCCGGTTGCGACAAGAATCTGGTCGGCGACGATATCCTCGCCGGCGGACATCGCGACGTGCAGCGCCCCGTCGCGCTTTTCGATGCGCGTGGGCAGGCGCCCGAAGCCGAACATCACGCCCGCGTGGCCGAGCTCTTCGCGCAGACCGACCCGCATGTCGTCGTCAAATCCCCTGAGAATATTGTCAGCGCGCATCACTTGGGTGACCGCGACGCCGAGCCGGGCAAAAAGCGAGGCGAACTCGACCGCGATATAGCCGCCCCCGACGATCAGCAGACGCCTAGGGAATGATTTCAGGTCGAAGATTTCGTTCGAGGAGATCGCGTGCTCGAGGCCCGGAATGGCCGGCGCCAGTTCCGGCGCCGCGCCGGCGGCGATCAGAATATGCCTCGCGCGGACCAGCCGCCCGCTGGCGAGCCGCACCGATTGGCTGCCGGCGACCTCAGCGCGCTCCTCGATCACCTCGACGCCGGCCTTTTCGAGATTGGCGCGGTAGATCGC
>JBEKSH010000012.1:0-12077 GCA_049517235.1 Roseiarcus sp.
AGCCCAACGGCACCCCGGAGTATCATCAGGTGATCGTGCAATTCGAGCACGGCAAGAACGAGGTGGTGTGGCCGAAGGCCTATCAGACCGCGGCGCCCATCGTCCCCATGCAGTAGCGGCCTCGGCCGCCATGCCCTCCCCGGTCCTGACGATCGAAGCGATTTCGAAGCGATTCGGGGGGGTGATGGCGCTCGACCGCGTTTCCGTCGAGGTCGGCGCGGGCTCCGTTTGCGGTCTGATCGGACCCAACGGATCGGGCAAGACGACTCTGCTCAACGTCATCAACGGCGTCTTCGCTCCCGATCGCGGCGCGATCCGACTGGGCGAGACGGCGATCGTCGGCCGGCCCGCCTCCGCCCTCGCCGCCGTCGGCCTGACGCGGACCTTTCAAAGCGCGCGCGTGTTCCGCACGCTCACGGTCTCCCAGAACCTCATGATCCCGCTGCTGCATTCCGGGCGCAACGCGCGGGACGACGGGGCGCGCCGGGCCGACGAACTGCTCGCGCTGGTCGCGCTCGAGGCTTATGCGGACCGGCCGGCGAGCGAACTCTCCGGCGGACAGCAGAAGCTGATCGAGTTCGCGCGCGCCTTTGTCACGCGGCCCCGGGTGGTGTTGATGGACGAGCCGTTCGCCGGCGTCCACCCCGAAATCAAGGCGCTGCTGATCCGGCGCATCCGCGAAGCGGTCGAGCGCGAGGGAACCTCGTTTCTGATCGTTAGCCACGAAGTGCCCGATCTCGTCGCGATCTCGAGCTTCATGCTTTGCCTGGTCGGGGGCAAGACGGTGGCCGCCGGACCTCCGGGGAAGGTGGTGCGCGATACACAGGTGATCGAAGGCTATCTTGGCCGGCGACTGGACGAAGCATGAGCGCCGGCGGCGAACTGCGCATGGACGACGTCGTGGCCGGCTACGACGCCGACCATCCCGTGCTGCGCGGCGTGACGCTGCGCGCGGCGCCAAGCCGGCTCACCGTGGTGCTGGGACCCAACGGCGCCGGCAAATCGACCGCGCTGAAGGTGATGTCGGGCTTCCTGCCGCCCGTCTCCGGGCGGGTGACGGTGGGCGACGACGACATCACCGAGCTGCCGGCCCACCGGCGCCTGGAGCGCGGGATCGCTCTGTTGCCGCAGGGGCGCTCGACCTTTCCCGACCTCACGGTGGCCGAGAATCTCGAACTTGGCGGATGGCCGTGGCGCTCGGACCGGGCGCGGCTGCGCCGCGGGATCGACGAGGTCTTGGCGCGCTATCCCGTGCTCGCCGAGCTTCGCCGCAGGCCGGCCGGCAGCCTGAGCGGCGGCCAGCAGCGGACGCTCGAAATCGCCCGCCTGCTGGTCACCGGGCCGAATGTCCTGCTGATCGACGAACCCTCGGCGGGCCTGTCGCCGATCGTGGCGAGCCAGGTCTATCGCGAGCTGGCGACGCTCAAGAAGGAAGGCCGCACGATCCTGCTGGTCGACCAGGATGTCCGGGCGGCGATCTCGATCGCCGACTACGTCTACGTGCTCAATTCGGGAAAGAACGATATCGAGGGCGATCGTTCGGCGTTCGAGGGTGATCTCGGCGCGATGGTTCGCGGCTGGCTCGGCGTCTGAGCGCCGCGGGCGGATCGCGTCCGTCGGCGTCGAGGCGAAACAGCGCTATCGTTCGCCCGATCTGACGATTGGCTTTGAAGAGCGTCGATGACAGGATGCCGACGATTTGGTCAAACTGGCCGAGGTCCGGAATGCAAGAATTGAGCTATCGTTTGCGCTCTCCATCGCGTTGTTGTTCGATTGCGTCGTCGCGCTGATGATCACCATCAAGGATATCGCCGGGCGCCTGGGCCTTTCCCCGTCGACCGTCGGCCGCGCGTTGGCCGACCATCCGCGCATCAGCGGCCAAACCAAGCGGAATGTGCGCGCGATGGCCGACGAACTTGGATACGTCGGCAGCACGCCGGCGCGGGTCATGCGCGGGGGATCGAGCCACCTGATCGGACTGCTGGTGCCCGATATTCGCAGCAGCTTCTATTCGATGGTCGCCCAGGTGTTGTCCAAATGCTTCGAGGGCGAGGGCTTCCATCTCGCCCTTTCGATCACCGAGGACGACCGCGACATCGAGATGAATCAGGTGCGGGAACTGGTGAGCGCCCGGGCGGCCGGCATCGTGATCGTGCCTTCCGCCGCGCCGCGCCGCGCGACTCTCACGCTGCTTCGAATGGTCCCGCACGTTCAGCTGCTTCGCCGGGTTCCGGCCCTCGGCGATTGGTTCGGGATGGACGACGAGCGCTCGATGCTCGACGCCGCCAACCACCTCCTCAATCTCGGACACCGGCGCATCGCCTATGTCGGCGACCTTATCTTTCCCACCGGCGTGACCCGCTACAAGGGCTTCCGCCGCGCCCATTCCGAGGCTGGCTGCGAGGTCGACGAGACGTTGGTCGAATTCGGCTTGCCCGACCTGCAGTTTGGCGTCGACGCAACTTCTCGCCTGATGGCGAAGCAACCGCCGCCGACCGCCCTCATCACCAGCTCGGTGTTGATAACCCTCGGGGCCGCCGAGCAATTGACCGCGATGAAAGTCGAAGTCCCCGGAGCGCTGTCGTTCGTGGGCGTCGGCGACGGACCGTGGCAGAAATGGTGGGGGCCCGGCCTCACCACGCTCCGCCTCCCGGTGGAGGAACTCGCCACCGGCTGCGGGCTGTGGTTTCTTCATCGCTTGAAGGTCGCGCAGCCGCGGTCGAGCGAAGACCCCCATATTGCGATCTACCCGACCGTGCTCGTGCTGCGCGGCAGCACGGCGCCTCCATCCTAGATGGCGAAGGGGCGTTCGGTCCTCCAACCAGAGATTCGGTCCCTACCGCAATTTCCATCCAGCCGGCGCCCAGGCGCGAATCGGACGACGCATTTTCCCATGGGAGACACCCCTGATATGACGCCAGCCAATCCACGCGTCGGCCTGTTCGTCACCTGTCTGGTCGATCTGTTCCGCCCGACGGTCGGCTTCGCCGCGGTCGCGCTGCTGGAGCGCGCCGGCTGCGCCGTCGAGGCGCCGATGGCGCAAACCTGCTGCGGCCAGCCCGCCTATAACAGCGGCGACAAGGCGGATGCGAAAGATCTGGCGCGGCGCGTCATCGATCTGTTCGAAGGATTCGACTATGTGATCGCGCCTTCGGGCTCCTGCGCGGGCATGATCCGCGAACACTATCCGCGCCTGTTCGAAAGCGAGCCGGAGACATGCCACCGGGCGGAGCATATGGGCAAGCGCACCTACGAGCTGGTGTCGTTTCTGGTCGATGTGATGGGCGTTGCGGAAGTCGATGCGACCTATGCGGGCACGATCGCCTATCACGATTCCTGCTCCGGCCTGCGCGAGTTGGGCGTGAAAGCCCAGCCGCGTCGCCTGTTGCGCAGCGTCAAAGGCGCGAAGCTGGTGGAACTGCCCGACGCCGAAACCTGCTGCGGTTTCGGCGGCGCCTTCTGCATCAAGTATCCCGACATCTCCGTGCGCATGGCCGCCGACAAAGCCGCCAATATCGCCGCAACCGGGGCCGATACGCTGCTCGCCGGCGATATGGGTTGCCTGCTCAACATGGCCGGCCGTCTGGCGCGCGAGGACAAGGCCGTTCGCGTTCGCCATGTCGCCGAGGTGCTGGCGGGCATGACCGAAAAGGTCGCGCCGATCGCCGCGTCCGGCGCCCAGAAGGTTTGACGCCATGGATGCGACCAGCCTGCAATTCAAGGAAAACGCCCGCGCCGCGCTCGCCGATCCGATTCTGCGTCAGGCGCTCGACAAGGCGCGCGTCGGATTCTCGGCGATGCGCCGCAAAGCCTATGACCGGCTGCCCGAATTCGAGGCGTTGCGCGAGGAGGCCAAGCGCGTCAAGGACCACACGCTCGCCCATCTCGATTTCTATCTGGAGACCTTCGAGAAGAACGTGATCGCCAATGGCGGCTCTGTGCATTGGGCGCGCAACGCCGAGGAGGCGCGCGCGATCGTGCTCGGCATCTGCAAACGGCTCGAGGCGCGCACGGTCACCAAAGGCAAGTCGATGATCTCCGAAGAGATCGGGCTCAATCAATACCTAAAGGCCAATGGCGTGACCCCGATCGAGACGGATATGGGGGAGTATGTGATCCAGCTTCGCAACGAGCCGCCCAGCCATCTCCTCGCGCCTGCCTTCCATCTCATCCGCGAACAGTGGACGGACGCCTTCCGCGCCGCGCACACCGATCTGCCGCCCGATCGGCCCCTGGAAGAGCCGCGGGCGCTCGCCGACGAGGGCCGCGCAGTGCTGCGCGACCGCTTCCTCGCCGCCGATGTCGGCGTCACCGGCGCGAATTTCCTGATTGCCGAAACCGGGGCCGTCGTCATCGTCACCAACGAGGGCAACGGCGATCTGACCCAGACCCTGCCCAAGGCGCATATCGTCGTCGCCAGTATCGAAAAGGCGGCGCCGACGCTGGACGATGCGATGACGCTGCTGCGCTTGTTGGCGCGCTCGTCGACGGGGCAGGAAATCTCGACCTACGTCACCTTTTCCGCCGGGTCCAAGCGCGCGAGCGACCTCGATGGGCCGGGCGAATATCATGTCGTCTTGCTCGACAACGGCCGCTCCGCCATGCTCGGCACCGAATTTCAGGACATGCTGCGCTGCATACGGTGCTCCGCCTGTCTGAATCACTGCCCGGTCTATTTGTCCGTCGGCGGCCACGCCTATGGTTGGGTCTATTCGGGGCCCATGGGCGCGGTGCTGACGCCGAGCCTCATCGGTGTGGAAGCCGCCGGCCATCTGCCCAACGCCTCCACCTTCTGCGGCAAATGCGAAAGCGTGTGCCCGGTGAAGATTCCACTGCCCAAGATGATGCGCCATTGGCGCGAGCGTCAATGGGACAGTGGGAAAGAATCCAAGCGCTATCGCGCCGGCCTCAAGCTCTGGGCTTTCTTCGCGCGCCGTCCCGCGCTCTATCGCTGGGGCTGCGAGCTGGCCGCGCGCTTGCTCGGCAAGCATGGCGCGCCGCGCCGCCGCTTCGGCAGTTTTCCGCTCGCCGGCGCCTGGACCCGGGGCCGCGATCTGCCGACGTCCGAGGGCCGCAGCTTCATGAGCCTGTGGGCCGAGCGCCAGCGGCAAGGCAAACCGCGATGAGCGACTCGCCGGGCGCGCGCGCGCAGATTCTCGCCGGCATCCGCCGTTCGCTCGGTCGCGGCCCGTTGAGCGACGAGGCGGCGGCGCCGTTGCGCGATCGCCTGAACGCGCATCGCTCCAACTTGATCCCGGCGCGCACCAAAGGCCTTGACGCGGAAGCGTTGGTCGGGATGTTCAAGTCCTTCGCCGAGGAAGCCGACGCGACGGTGACGCGCGCGCCCGACGCCGCATCCGTGCCGCGCGCGGTGACCGAATATCTGGCGAGCCACAATTTGCCGGCCGAGGCGGTGCGCTCGCCCGATGCGGCGCTCGACGCCTATCCATGGGCCGACGCGCCGTTCCTGCGCTTGCGCCAAGGCCGCGCCACGGGTGCCGACGCGGTCAGCATCACGCCCGCATTCGCGGCGATCGCCGAGTCGGGCACCGTGATGTTGACCTCGGGCGCCGATCGTCCCACCACGCTCAACTTCCTGCCGGCCACGCATATCGTCGTATTGCGCAAGGACCAGGTGGTCGGCGCCTACGAAGAAGCATGGCGAAGGCTGCGGGACGCCGCCGCCCAGCGCGGCGAGGCCATGCCGCGCACGGTCAATTTCATCACCGGCCCGTCGCGCACCGGGGATGTCGAGCAGAAGCTGCAACTCGGCGCGCACGGCCCGATCCGCTTCCATATTGTCCTGGTCGACGCTTGAACGCCTCACGCGCCGAACTGAGCGCCGTAAGAGCAATCGAGGAGCGGCGCCTTCGCCTTTTCAGGGTCCCGGGCTCGCCAAGAAGATGCGGTTCCAGGTCGGGCTGATGACGATCTCGTTGAGGCAGACGCGCTGCGGCGATTCCGCGACATAGACGATCGCGCTCGCGACGTCCTCGGCCTGCAGCATCCGCGCCATATCCTCTTCGCTTACCGGGATCGGCCGCGACTTCAGGATCGGCGTTGCGACCTCGCCGGGGCAGATGCAGCAGGCGCGCAGATTGTCGCGGAAATTCTCCATGTTGAACTCATGCGTCAGCGCGACGACAGCGTGTTTCGAGGCTGAATAGGCCGGCCCCGTCAGCGGCGAAGCGAACTTGCCCGCCCACGACGAGACGTTGACGATCGTGCCTTCCTTCTGCGCGCGCATCGCGGGCAGCACCTCACGCATGCAATAGAGCAGGCCGTTGAGATTGATCCCGATCACCTGGTCCCAGCCTTCGCGGGTGAAGTCCGGCCAGTTGCGATGGCGCACGTTGATCCCGGCGCTGTTGACGAGCAGATCGATGCGCCCATGCGCCGCCAGAATCTTCTTCGCCGCCGCCTCGACCTCGTCCGCCTTCGACACGTCGAGCGCAATCCCCTCGATCTTGCCTTTCGGCGCGATCCTGCGCACGGCCTCTTCGACATTCTCCGCGCGCCGCGAAGAGACGACCACGCTCCAGCCGCGTTCGGCCAGCATTTCGGCCGTCGCGAAGCCGATGCCCGTCGCTCCGCCGGTGATCCACGCGACGCGTCCCGAGCCGTTCATGCCTTCCTCCCGATTGTCCTTGCGTCGAGAATGGCATAGGGCAGAAAGGAAACCAATGGCGGCGGGCGTCGGCGAGCGTCCCGTCCGCCGTCAACGAAACGCCGGGCGCGCGATCGATTGATCACGCTGATCGCCTTTTTTGGGGGGCGGCGTTTCGCGCGAAAAAGCGTCCCCGCCGGATTTTCGTCTTTTCGAACGAAATCGATACGCGCGGCGAATTTGGCGGCCGGGTCGCGATCGCAAGCGCTTTCACAACGTTGATGTTTCGCGCGGCACGAACCGTCCAAAGCCGGGCTCGCCAATGACCCGGTCGTCATCGACCACAACGACGCCGCGAACCAGCGTCTTGATCGGCCAGCCCGTGACCGCCATCCCCTCATAGGGCGTATAGTCGCTGCCATGTTGCATGAGATCCTGGGTCAGCGTGACCCTCTTATCCGGATCCCAAATCGCGATGTCGGCGTCGGCGCCGATCATGATCGAACCCTTGCGCGGGTAGAGCCCGTACATCTTGGCGTGATTGGTCGAAGTCAACGCGACAAACTCCTGCAGGGATATGCGTCCCTTTGAGACGCCCTCGGAGAACAATATCGGCAGACGGGCCGCTATCCCCGGTATTCCGTTCGGGACCCAGCGGAACGACGTTCTCGCCTTCGGCCCGGTTTTTCCCGCGTCGTCCTCGTAGCGGAATGGGCAATGGTCCGAAGAAAAGGTCTGGAAGACTCCCGATTGCAGCCCTCGCCAGATCGCATCCTGCGAGGCGCGGTCGCGAGGCGGCGGCGAGCAAACATATTTGGCGCCGCTTATGTCCATGTTGAGGCCTTTCAGATCCTCCGCCGTCAGAACCAGATATTGCGGACAGGTCTCGGCATAGACCTTCAGTCCGCGCTGGCGCGCCCACTGGATCTGCTCCATCGCCTCTCGCCCGGAAACATGGACGATGACGATAGGTATGCCGATCAGTTCGGCGTGCGAGATAGCCCGGTGCGTCGCCTCGCGCTCGACAAGCTCGGGGCGCGAGACCGCGTGATAATAGGGAACCGTCTTGCCTTCGCGCTCCAGCCGGTCGGTCATGAACTTGATCTGGTCGTAGCCTTCGGCGTGGACCATCACGAGAGCCCCTTGCTCGCGCGCGATCGTGAACACTTCCAGAAGTTGCCGGTCCGTCAACACGAGGTCGTCATAGGTCATGAATACTTTGAACGACGGATAACCCGCGCGCACCAGCGAGGGCAGTTCCTGACCGAGCACGTCAGGCGTCGGATCCGTCACGATCAGGTGGAAGCCATAGTCGACATAGCAATTCCCGGTCGCCTTGGCGTGATAGTCTTCGACGCTCTTCCGCAGCGACTGGCCTCGCGGCTGAAGCGCAAACGCCAGCACGCAAGTGTTTCCGCCGGCGACGGCGCTGCGTGTGCCGCTTTCGAAGCCGTCGGCCATGACAATGCCGGCGCCGCTCGGCTGGTCGAGATGGACGTGGCTGTCTATCCCGCCGGGCAACAGCAACAAACCGGAGGCGTCGATTTCCTTGGCGCCGCCCTCGATTCGTTCCGCCAATGCGACGATGCGGCCGTCCCGGACCCCGACATCGCAGCGAGCGGAATCTGAAGCGCTCACCACCGTGCCGCCTCGTATGACCAGATCAAGATCCATTGTTTGCCTCCTGATAAGAGCTGAGCGCCGCCAATTCGGCGCGCTAAAGACGTCCGTAAATCTTGATCGACAACGTTAGATAGAGGAACTGGGTCAACCTGGTTCGCTGCAAGCATGAGGTCCGTCGGTGAAGCCGCGCTGCCGAATTCTCAGGCGCCGTGCCTACGAGCCGATCTAATCGCGTCATCCGGCTCGCGAAGCATATTTCGCAGTCAGTGGAAACACTGCAGCCGGTCCGCGGGGCAAAGCGGAAGGTCATCCCGAGGGCCGACAGATTAATCCCGGCTGCGCGCCGAGGGCGATCAAAGGCCGGTTCACGAAATAATTGCGCCATTTGGCAGGATAGATCGCGCAGCCACTTGCCTGTCTCCTTTCTGCTCCATGTGTATTCGGCCACGTATCGATTATATATTTCCGTTTCCTCTTACGTGGACAATCTTATAGCCTCGTTGTGTGCTCTGTCAATTGCCTAAAAAATTACTTTGACGCAAATGAATTATGAATTATATAAAATAAGCATATCGGAGATTGATTGTCGATGTCAGCCGACCTGTCCGCCGCGAGGATTCCGCCACCCCAGCAGTCGCAGTTGGGGATGCTCACGCCCTCTTCGAACACGACGCTCGAACCCATGTGCTACGCGATGCTGGCCGGTGCGCCGAACGTCTCGGTCCATTTCGCCCGGTTCCGCGTGACGGAAATCTCGCTCAGCGCCGCGGCGCGCGGCCAGTTTTCGCGCGATGGCATGTTGCACGCCGCCGAATTGCTCGCCGACGCGCGGGTCGATTCAATTTGCTGGAACGGAACCTCAGCATCGTGGTTGGGGTTCGACCGCGACCGCGACCTGTGCACTGCTATCCAGCATGCGACTGGAGTATCAGCGACTTCGTCGGTGCTCGCCATGGTCGAGTTGCTGCGCACCGCCGGCCTCACGCGGCTCGGGCTCGTGTCCCCCTACATCGATCGCGTTCAGCAGCAGATCGGCGAGACGTTGGCGGGCGAAGGCTTCGAAATCGTCGCGGAGCGGCATCTCGGCCTTTCCGAAAATTTCGCCTTCGCCGCGGTCACGCCTCGTCAGATCGAGGACATGATCCGTGCGACGGCGAAGGCTAGCCCTCAAGCAATCCTCATCATGTGCACCAATTTGCATGCCGCGCCGCTCGTTGAAGCGCTGGAGCGCGAACTCGGCGTAACCATCCTGGACTCGGTTGCGACGGCAATCTGGGGCGGGTTGCGCATCGCTGGCGTGGACCCCAAGCGCGTGAATGGCTGGGGACGGCTCTTTCAGGGACTCGAAATGTTCGCCGCTTCGAGACTCCTCACGCAGGAATAATGGCGATCAACCTCGGGAGTGCACAAATGACGCACATGGTCAATTTTTCGAAATCACTGTCTTTGGCGGCGTTGCTCGCGCCCCTGCTGCTCGCCGGCTCCGGCGCTAATTCGGAGGGTTTCGACTATTTCAAAGGGAAAATTGCGCCCTTCACGAAAAAGCCGGAGTTCGTCGCGCCTGGCCCCGCCTTCGACGCTGTCGATTGCGCAAAAGGCAAGACGATCTTTAGCATTCCTCATTCAAGCGCCAACCCATTCACAGCCAACATCGAAAAGGCGATGGCCGCAGCAGCTAAGAAGATCGGCCTTGGCTTTACCGTTTGGGAAAATCAGGCCAACCGTAGCGAATATGTTCAGGGCATGAACACCGCGCTGAATCAGAAAGCGAGCCTCATCGACCTGCTCGCCGGTCCCGACCCGCGCGCGCTCGTACCGCAAGTCAAGGCGGCGGCCGACGCTGGCATTCCGACGGTCGCTTCGCATTTCAACGGCTATGAACAATCGGCGGAAGTGGCCAAATTCGCCGCCGGCGAGGCGCCGATCGACTATTTCACTGCCGGTTCACTTCTCGTGGATTGGGCGGCAGCCAAGACCGATGGCAAGCTTAACGCTCTTATTGTGACAGCGCCCGGCCCGCTTTCCTCGGACTCGACGCTCGCCGGGATGAAGGCCGAGCTCGCAAAATGCGAGGGTTGCAAGAGCAAGGTCCTCGAATTTCCTGACAGCTGGGCGAGCAAGATTACTCCCGGCGTTCAGTCCGCGCTTCTTGCCGACCCCTCCATCAACTATATCGTCGTGATGTATGATCCTATGACGCAGTTCGTCGTGCCCGCCGTGACAATCACAGGATCGAAGGTCAAAGTCGACGGGTTCAATGGCACGCCGTTTGCAATCGGCCTCGTTCAACAGGGCAAGGTGGACATGATCCTCGGCGAGAATCTCGACTGGATCGGCTATGCGATTGTCGATTCTGAACTGCGCCGGATCTGCGGCAAGCCGCCGGTCGCCGATCCCAAGATCCCGCTTTATATTTTTGACTCTTCCAATGCCGCGGACGCCGGAACGCCGCCGCAGCTCTCGCAAGGCTATGGCGACGCTTATGTCGATGGCTACGCCAAGCTTTGGCAGCTAAAATGACCACGGCGTCGTGGGCAGTTGAAAGTGAACAAGGCGCGCCTAAGGGCGCGCCGGCCGCTCTCGAACTCGTCGACCTATCCAAGACCTTTGGCGGCCAGCGCGCGCTCGACAAGGCGGCGCTAACGGTCACGCCCGCCGAAGTGCATGGCCTGCTCGGCCAGAACGGCTCGGGCAAGTCGACCCTTATCAAGATTCTCGCGGGCTTCCATGCGCCCGATCCGGGCGGTCTGCTCAGGATCAGGGGAATGGAGGTTCCCCTTCCCCTGCCGCCCGGCGCGGCGCGCCGCCTCGGCTTGAGCTTTGTGCATCAGCATCTGGGGCTCATTCCCTCGCTCAGTGTGCTCGACAACATGATGATCGGTCGTCTCGCGTCGAGCGCCAGCGTGATGGTCGACTGGAATCACGAGCGCCGGCGATGCGCGTCAGCCTTGGCGCGCTACGGCGTCGAAATCGATACGCGCGTGGCGGTCTCCCGTCTGCAACCAGTAGAGCGCGCGCTGCTCGCAATCGTGCGCGCCGTGGAGGAACTCGGCGAATCCGAGACCGGCGGCGGCGTGCTTGTCCTTGACGAGCCGACGCCTTTCCTCCCCAGACGCGACGTTGAGCGCCTGTTTGAGGTCGTGCGGCGCGTCGTGGCGCACGGCGCCAGCGTAATCTTTGTATCCCACGACGTCGACGAGGTGAGAGAAATCACCGATCGCTGCACGATCCTGCGCGATGGACGCGTCGTCGACACGCTCGTGACGGCGGGAACTTCGAAAGCTGAATTCGTCGAGCGCATTGTCGGCCGCAAGTTAGAGCGGCATGTGCACGGTTCAAGAGAAGCGGAAGAAGCCCCAACAGCGCTCTCGATTGACAGGTTATCCGGCGAAGGGATCGACGACGTCTCTATCAACTTGAGCCGTGGTGAGGTGGTGGGACTGACCGGGCTGGTCGGCTCCGGTTACGCCGACCTGCCTTATCTCCTCTATGGCGCTCGAAGGGCGAGCGAGGGCGAGCTCCGGGACGCTAACCGGCGCCTCGACCTGAAGACGATGAATCCAGCTCGAGCGATCCGCAACGGAATCGTGCTCATACCGGGCGATCGTGCGAACGCCGGCGCGATCGGCGCATTGCCGATAGCCGACAATATGACCATGCCTGTGCTTGCGAATGTCTTTCGCTCCTACGCTCTGGCCAGAGGCTCTATGATCCGGCTTGCGGCTGATCTTGGCCGTCGCTTCGAAGTTCTTCCCAATCGTCCGCAATTGCCCCTCAACGCGCTCTCCGGCGGCAACCAGCAAAAAGTGCTGCTCGCCAAGTGGCTTCAGACCAATCCTTCCCTAGT
>JBEKSH010000013.1:0-13439 GCA_049517235.1 Roseiarcus sp.
ATCGACGTCAACACGCTGGAAAAACTGGCCGGCAAGACCCTGTCGCTCAACGAAGTCGGCGACTGCAATCTGGCGACGACAATGCCGATCGCCTTCGACGCCTATGCGGACAATCGCGAAACCGGCGCCTTCATTCTGATCGATCGTTCCACCAATGAAACGGCGGCGGCGGGTTTGATCAGCCACGGCCTGCGGCGCGCGACAAACATCCATCGCCACAGTTTGACGATCAGCCGCGACGCGCGCGCGCAAATTAAACATCAGCGCCCGGCGATTCTTTGGTTCACCGGCCTTTCCGGCGCGGGAAAGTCGGTGATCGCCAATGCGGTCGAGGCCAAATTGCATGCGCGGGGCGCCCATACGGTGATGCTCGACGGCGACAATATTCGCCACGGACTCAACAAGGACCTGGGCTTCACGGCGGCTGATCGCGTCGAAAACATCCGGCGCGTCGGCGAAGTGGCGCGGCTGATGACCGACGCAGGCCTCATCGCTCTTTGTTCCTTCATTTCGCCATTTCGCGCGGAGCGCGCCCTAGTGCGCGACCTGGCCGCGCCAGGCGAATTTATTGAAATATTCGTCGACGCGCCGCTCGAGACCGTCATCGCGCGCGACCCAAAGGGGCTCTACAAGCGCGCCCTGGCCGGAGAGATCAAGAATTTCACTGGCGTCGGCCAGCCCTATGAAACGCCGGAAGCTCCCGACATCGTTCTCAAATCGGCGCTTGAGAATCCCGAGGCCCTCGCCGATCGGGTGATCGGCGAACTGGAAGCGCGCGGCGTCGTGGCGCGCCTGTGATCATTTTTATTCCGAAAACGCGCTAGGCTCCTCAAAAGCATTGCGGCAGCGCAAAAAAGGGGCTTCGATGGCGGCGCGCCACCCGAGCCCGCATGGCCAGATCGCCAATCGGTCTTGGCGCGGACATGCTGCGCGCTCGGAAATTGAGCGATCAAAGGGGAGTTGCATGAAAGCCATCACGTTCGCGAGCGTCGGCCTCGCCGCCTTGTTGTTCGGCTCCACGGCCGTATCGGCCAAGACCTTGGTCTATTGCTCGGAAGGAAGTCCGGAGAATTTCACTCCGGCCATCAACACCACCGGCACGAGTTTTGACGCGGCTCGGCCCGTCTACGACAAACTGACGGAGTTCAAACGCGGCACGACGATCGTCGGGCCCGGGCTGGCCGAAAGCTGGGACGTCAGCGACGGCGGCAAGACCATCGTTTTTCACCTGCGCAAGGGCGTGAAATTCCATTCGATGAAGGATTTCAAACCGACGCGCGATTTCAACGCGGACGACGTGCTGTTCTCGTTCAACCGGCAATGGAAGCCGGACCATCCTTACGCGAAAGTGTCGGGTGGCAAGTATGACTACTTCAACGACATGGACATGCCGGCGCTCCTCGATTCCATCGAGAAGAAGGACGACTACACGGTCGTCATGAAGCTCAAGACGCCGAATGTGGCGATCCTCGCCAATCTCGCAATGGATTTCGCCTCGATCGCCTCGGCCGAATATGCCGATTTTCTGCTGAAGAAGGGCGCGCCGGAGCAATTCGACCAGGTTCCGGTCGGCACCGGGCCGTTCTCGTTCGTCGCATACCAGAAGGATGCGGTGATCCGCTTCAAGGCGAACAAGGACTATTTCGGCGAGAAGCCGCTGGTCGACGATCTTGTCTACGCGATAACGCCCGATGCGACGGCCCGATACGCCAAGCTGAAGGCGGGCGAATGCCACCTCAACGGCTTCCTCCCGCGCCCGGCGGATTTGCCGGAAATGCAAAAGGACGCCTCGCTGAAGGTGATCAGCCAGTCAGGCCTCAACATCGCCTTCTGGGCGTTCAACGTAAACAAGCCGCCGCTTGACAAGAAGGAAGTGCGGCAAGCCCTCACCATGGCGATCGACAAGGCGGCGATCATCAAGGACGTCTATCTCGGCGCCGGCGAGGCGGCCAAGACGCTGATCCCGAGAACCATGTGGTCCTATAACGACGCGATCGAGGATTACCCTTACGATCCCGAAAAGGCCAAGGCGGCGCTGGCGGCGGCGGGCGTTGCGACGCCGCTCGACATCGACCTTTGGTATATGCCGGTGCAACGCCCCTATAATCCCAATGGCAAACGCATCGGCGAGATGATGCAGGCGGACCTCGCCAAGATCGGCGTCAACGCCAAGCTCGTCACATATGAATGGGGCGAATACCGCAAGCGCGCCCAAGCCGGCGAAGATATCACCGCGCAGCTCGGCTGGACCGGCGACAATGGCGATCCCGATAATTTCTTCTTCCTGGACGGTTGCGTCAATGACAAGCCGGCGTCCAACAACATTCCCAAATGGTGCAACGCCGAATTCAATGACCTTCTGGCGAAGGCGCGCGTGATTCCCGATCAAGCGGGGCGCGCCAAGCTTTATGAGCGGATGCAGGTCATCGAGCACGAAGAAGCGCCGGAGTTCCTGATCGCCCATTCGACCGTATTCGAGGCGATGCGCGCCAATGTCACGGGCTACAAGCAGAGCCCGCTCGGCGCCCATTCGTTCGAGGGCGTCGACGCGCAGTAAGGCGCGGCGCCGGCCTCTTTTTCCCCGCGGGGGAGAGGGGGCCGGCGCGGCCCAGGCCCGCCGATGCTCGCCTATTTCCTCCGCCGCGTCCTTTTGACGATCCCGACTTTCGTCGCGTTGATGTTCGCGACCTTCGCCGCGATACGATTGGTGCCCGGCGATCCCGTGGAGGTGCGCGTCGGCGAGCACGCGATTTCGCCCGAACGCCTCGCCGCGTTCCGCCATGAGCTTGGGCTCGACCAGCCTGTCTGGAGACAGTTTCTCGCCTATGCCTGGCAATTGCTGCACGGCGACTTTGGAACCTCGGTCTCGACGCAGCAAAAGGTGTTGACGGAATTCCTCGCGCTGTTTCCCGCGACGCTCGAACTGTCGTTGTTTGCGATGCTGTTCGCCTTGCTGATCGGCTTGCCCGCCGGCGCGATCGCGGCGGTCAGGCGGGGCAGCTATTTCGACGAGGCGTTGATGACCGTGTCGACGGTCGGTTATTCCATGCCGATCTTCTGGTGGGGCCTGTTGCTGATCATGTTCGTTGGGCTGAACCTCGGCCTGACGCCGATTTCGGGGCGCATCGATCTCATACGATTCTACTTCGAGCCGCGAACCGGGTTCATGCTCGTCGATGCGCTGCTGTCGGACCAGGACGGCGCCTTCCTCGACGCGCTGCATCACCTTGTGCTGCCGGCGATCGTGCTGGGCACCGTTCCGCTGGCCGTCATCGCGCGGATGACGCGTTCATCGATGCTCGAAGTGTTGAGCGAAGACTATGTCCGGACCGCCCGCGCCAAGGGCCTGTCGCCGTTGCGCGTCGTCGGCCTGCATGCGCTGCGCAATGCGCTTCTGCCCGTCGTCACGGTGATCGGGCTGTCGACGTCGTCCCTGCTTGCCGGCGCTGTTCTGACCGAAACGATCTTCTCATGGCCAGGCGTCGGCAAATGGCTCATCGATTCGATCGGTCGACGCGACTATCCCGCGCTGCAGGGCGGCGTCATGCTGATTTCGCTCGTCGTCATCTTCGTCAATCTGATGGTCGACCTGCTCTACGGCGCGATCAACCCTCGGATCCGCCATGGGCGCTGACCTTGCAAAGGCCGCGCCGGCCGCGGACAATGTCGCCATCGACGTTCCTTCGACGCCTGCGCCGATCGAGGAGGTCTGGGCGGCCTTTCGCGAGAACAAGGGGGCGATGTTCGGCCTCGCGGTCGTCACCCTTGTCGTCGGCACGGCGCTGCTCGCCGATTTCATCGCCCCGCATTCGCCGATCGAGCAATTCCGCGACGCCGTCAAGGCGCCGCCGGTCTGGGAGGCGGGCGGCTCGTGGCGCTACGTTTTGGGCACCGACGGCACCGGCCGCGACATGCTTTCACGCATCATTTACGGAGCGCGCGTTTCGCTGTTCATCGGTCTTGCGGTGATGAGCGTCTCGTTCGTGATCGGCATCGTGCTGGGCCTGATCAGCGCGATGTCGGGACCTGTGGCCGATGTGGCGATCACGCGCGCGATGGATCTGATCATGGCGGTTCCGAGCCTGGTTCTCGCCATTCTTGTCGTCGCCATCCTGGGCCCGAACCTCACCAACACGATCGTCGCGGTGACGATCGTCTATCTCCCGCGATACGTCCGCCTCGTGCGCGCTTCCGCGCTGGGCGAGTTGAGCAAGGATTATGTGACGGCCGCGCGGGTCGCCGGCGTCGGGCCACTCAGGCTGATGTTCGCGACGATCCTGCCCAATTGCCTGGCGCCGCTGATCGTCCAGGCCGCGCTCGGCGTCTCCGACGCGATCCTGGAGGCGGCGGCGCTCGGCTTTCTTGGCCTTGGCGCGCAGCCGCCGACCCCGGAATGGGGGTCGATGCTCGCCGATTCCAGGGAATTTATTCGATCGAATCCGTGGATTGTGACCTTACCTGGCCTCGCCATCCTCGTCACCGTCGTCGCCATCAATCTCACCGGCGACGGATTGCGCGACGCGCTCGATCCGAAAATGCGGCGGAGTTGAAGACAAGCCATGCCCCTCCTCGACATCCGCAACCTCTCCGTCACCTTCGCCACAAGGTTAGGCTCGTTCAAGGCGGTCGACGGCGTCGATCTGACGGTCGAGCCCAACGAAGTGCTGGCCATTGTCGGCGAATCGGGTTCGGGCAAGTCCGTCGCGATGCTGGCGGTGATGGGCCTGCTGCCGTTCACCGCGACCGTGACCGCCGATCGCATGGCGTTCGCCGGCAGCGATCTGCTGTCGATCGGCGGGCGCGCGCGCCGCCAGATCGCCGGCAAGGAAATCGCGATGATCTTCCAGGAGCCGATGACCTCGCTCAACCCGTGCTTTACGGCGGGATTTCAAATCGGCGAGGCGCTGAAAACCCATCTCGGCATGGGGCGCGCCGCGCGCAAAAAGCGCGTCGTCGAATTGCTGGAGGAAGTCGGCATACCCGATCCCGTGCGGCGCGCCGGCGATTTTCCGCATCAACTGTCGGGCGGCATGAGCCAGCGCGTGATGATCGCCATGGCGCTCGCCTGTCGGCCCAGGCTGCTGATCGCCGATGAGCCGACCACCGCGCTCGACGTGACGATCCAGGCTCAGATCCTCGACTTGCTGATGTCCTTGCGCCGCCAGAACGGCATGAGCCTGCTGCTGATCACCCACGACATGGGCGTCGTCGCCGAGACCGCCGGTCGCGTCATCGTGCAATATGCCGGGCAAAAGGTCGAGACCAACGCCACGCGCGCGCTGTTCGAAGACCCCCATCATCCCTATACCGCCGCCCTGCTCGCCGCGCTGCCCGAGCGCGCGCGCGGGCGCCGGCTCACCGCCATCCCCGGCGTGGTTCCAGGCCAATATGACCGGCCGCGCGGCTGCCTTTTTTCGCCGCGCTGCGCCTTCGTATTTGATCGCTGCCGTCAAACGGCGCCCGCTCCCGGCTCCGCCTTCGTCGGAGAAGCGCTTTGCCACACGCCGCTTGTTCATGGCGCGCCGCAGGGCGGCGAATTCATCCGGGCGGCGCGCCGATGAGCCCCCTCCTCGAAGCGCGCGGCCTCGTCCGCGACTATAAGACGGCGCGCGGCCTCTTCACTGCGCCGGCGACCGTCAAGGCGCTCGCCGGCGTTTCGTTCACCCTGGAGGCGGGTCGCACACTGGCCGTCGTCGGCGAATCCGGTTGCGGAAAATCGACGCTCGCTCGCCTTCTCACGTTCATCGAGCCGCCGACCGCCGGCGCCTTAATCATCGATGGCCAAGATGTCGCGCAGGCTGACAAGTCGGCGCGCCGGCGCCTGCGCCGGGAGATCCAGATCGTCTTCCAGAATCCCTACGGGTCGCTCAATCCACGCCAGAGGATCGGCAAGGCGCTCGAAGAACCGCTGCTCGTCAACACCAAAATGACGGCGGGCGAGCGCGAGGCCGCGGCGCGCGACATCATGGTCAAGGTGGGCCTGCGGCCGGAATTCTACCAACGCTATCCACACATGTTTTCGGGCGGCCAGCGTCAGCGCATCGCGATCGCCAGAGCCCTGATGCTGCGCCCGAAGATTCTGGTGCTTGACGAGCCGGTGTCGGCGCTCGACATCTCGATCCGCGCGCAGGTGCTCAATCTTCTTGCTCAATTGCAGGAAGAGCTTGCTTTGACCTATGTCTTCATTTCACACGATCTCTCGGTCGTGCGGCATATGGCGGACGAGGTGATGGTCATCTATCTCGGACATATCGTTGAGATGGGCTCCCGCGAGGCCATATTTTCGACGCCGCTGCACCCCTACACCCGCGCGCTGCTATCGGCGACGCCCGTCGCCGACCCCGACGCCAGGCGCGAAAGGATCATCCTGAAGGGCGAGGCGCCCTCGCCGATCGACCCGCCGAAGGGTTGTCCTTTCAATCCGCGCTGTCCCCTCGTTTTCGATCGATGCCGGTCCGAGAAGCCTCCGGCCGAGCCCAAGCAGGGCCGCAAGGTCGCGTGCTGGGCGGTGAGCCCATGAGCGAGCGCCGGCAGTTCGACTATATCGTGGTTGGCGCCGGTTCGGCGGGATGCCTCCTGGCCAACCGCCTTTCCGCCGACCCCCGCAACAAGGTGCTGCTGCTCGAAGCGGGAGGAAAAGACGATTGGATCTGGCTGCACATTCCGGTCGGCTATCTCTATGCGATCGGCAACCCGCGCGCCGACTGGATGTTCAAGACCGCCCGCGAGAGCGGTCTTAACGGCCGCGCCATCGCCTATCCCCGCGGGCGCGTCATCGGCGGATGCTCCGCGATCAACGGCATGATCTACATGCGCGGACAGGCGGCCGATTACGACGGCTGGCGCCAGCTCGGCCTCGAGGGATGGGGCTGGGACGACGTCCTACCCTATTTCAGGAAGCACGAGGACCATCATGCGGGCGCGAGCGCGCTTCACGGGGCCGGCGGCGAGTGGCGGATCGAGCGACCGCGCGTCTCCTGGCCGATTCTCGACGCCGTCCGGGATGCGGCGGCGCAGGTCGGAATCCCCAAGGTTTCCGACTTCAACGGCGGGGACAACGAGGGATCCGACTATTTCGAGGTCAACCAGAAGACCGGCATCCGTTGGAGCGCGGCGCGCGGGTTTCTGAAACCCGTTCTTTCGCGCAAGAATCTGCAGGTCGTCACGCAGGCGCATGTCGAGCGTGTGTTGATCGAGGACGGACGCGCGGTCGGCGTGCGCTATTCGCGAAGGGCGACGAGCGCCGAAGCACGGGCGGACGGCGAAATCATCCTGGCGGCCGGCGCGATCGGCACGCCGCAACTGCTCGAACTGTCAGGCGTCGGCCGGCCGGAAGTGCTGGCGCAGATTGGCCAGCCGGTCGTTCACGAATTGCCCGGGGTCGGCGAAAATCTGCAGGACCACCTGCAGTTGCGGACCATCTTCAAAGTGTCCAATGCGCGGACGCTCAATGTGGATTTTCAATCTTACGCCAAACGCGTGTGGATGGGAATGCAATACGCCCTGGCGAGGCGCGGACCGATGACCATGGCGCCCTCGCAGCTTGGCTTGTTCGCCAAGTCCTCGCCCGACTACGCGACCGCCAATGTCGAGTTTCACGTGCAGCCGCTTTCGCTCGAACGTTTCGGCGAGCCGTTGCACGCGTTCCCGGCCGTCACGCTGAGCGTATGCAACCTGCGCCCGGCGAGCCGAGGCAGCGTGCACGCGCAAAACGCCGATCCAGGCGCGGCCCCGACGATCAGCCCCAACTATCTCTCGCTGGAGGAAGACCGTCGCGTCGCGGCCGATTCCATCCGCTTCGCCCGCCGGATCTGCGCCGCTCCGGCGCTCGCGCGCTACGCGCCGGAGGAGTTTCGGCCGGGAATCGCCGCGCAGAGCGACGAGGCGCTTGTCAAGGCGGCGGGCGACATCGGCACGACCATTTTCCATCCGGTCGGCACCGCCAAAATGGGGACGCGCAACGACAGGAGCGCCGTCGTCGATGAGCGGCTGCGGCTGCGCGGACTGCGGTCGCTGCGCATCGCCGACGCATCCGTCATGCCGCGCATCACCTCGGGCAACACCAATTCGCCGACCCTGATGATCGCCGAAAAGGCCTCGGCGATGATCCTGGCCGACGCAAAGGCCTGAATGCGGGAGGGGGCCCGTGGCGCGCTTTGAACCGTCGCAATCGCTCGTCGACGGCCGTCAATCCGAGACGGCTGTGATGATCGCGCGCGGGGTGCGGCGCATGCTGCGCGCGCGCGGATTTTCCACGGTGACGGAATTGCCGTTGCTGGACGGCCGGCGCGCCGACATCGTCGCGCTGCATGGCGACGGTTCGCTGCTGATCGTTGAAATCAAGTCGTCGGTCGCCGACTTTCGCGCCGACCACAAATGGCGCGACTATGCCGCCCATTGCGACCGGTTGTATTTTGCGATTCACGCCGATCTGCCCGCCGAGATCATGCCCTCGGACGCCGGGCTCATCGTCGCCGACCCCTACGGGGCGGAGATTTTGCGCGAGCCGGCGCCGCAGCGCCTGGCGCCGGCGACGAGGCGCGCGGTGTTGCTGCGTTTTGCACAGGCGGCGGCCGATCGCTTGCACAGGCTGGCCGATCCGAACGGAATCGGCGAGCCATAGAGCGTGGATCCGGGGCGGGACTGGCGCCGTTTCACGTGAAACAAACCGGTAATCTGGCGTTACTGGTCGGAAAAGCGCGGTCCAAGCGTCGAAATTCATGGCGCGCGCCTTATATCAACGCTGTTCGTTCGGCGGAACGAAGTCACCAGGTTAGCGAGAAACGATTGGCGACGACCAATGCGCGAGATTCCGAGCGGCGCACCGCGCTCAGGGGCATTTCTGTTTCACGTGAAACAGAAGAGCGCCTCGCGCTCTTCGTCGATATGCTCGCCCGATGGCGAAAAGTCACCAACCTGATGTCGGCGACGAGCTTCGACGACGTCTGGCTGCGCCATATCGCCGACTGCGCGCAGCTTCTCGATCTTGCGCCGCACGCGAAGCAATGGGTCGATCTCGGCTCCGGCGCGGGGTTGCCCGGCATGGTGCTGGCGATCCGGCTCGCCGGGCAGCCTGGCGCGGAGGTTCACCTGATCGAGAGCGACCAACGCAAATGCGCGTTCCTGCGCGAAGTCGCCCGTTCGACCGGCGCCCCGGCCCGAATCCACTGCGCGCGAATCGAATCCATCGCGCCCGACAGCCTAACTCCTGTGGACGCGGTGACGGCGCGCGCGCTTGCCCCCTTGCCGATTGTTCTCGACTTCGCCAGTGTGTGGATCATGCGGGGGGCCGTCGGCGTCTTTCCTCGCGGGAGAACGACCGGCGCGCAACTGCGCGCCTTTCCTGATTCGCCCGGGCTGCGGTTCGAGACAGTCGAAAGCCGAATCGACGCTCGCTCCTCTATTTTAATTGTGCGCCGCGACGAATCGGCGCAGCACGCCGACAGTTCGTGATTTCGCCGCCGGCCGCCATTGCGGAGGACCTTTTGGAAAACCGACTCAATCCCCGTGTGCTCGTGATGGCCAACCAGAAGGGCGGCGTCGGCAAGACGACGACGGCGATCAATCTGGGCACGGCGCTCGCGGCCATCGGCGAGCAGGTGCTGCTTATCGACCTCGATCCGCAGGGCAATGCGTCGACGGGCCTGGGCATCGACCGGAAAGCGCGCGCCACTTCCTCAAGTTACGACGCGCTGGTCGGCGAGCGGACCTTGGCGCAGGTCATCATGCCGACGGCGGTTCCGCGGCTGTTCATCGCGCCCTCGACCATGGATCTACTTGGCGTCGAACTTGAAATCTCCGGCCATGCCGACCGCTCGTTCAAGCTCAAACAAGCCTTGCGCAAACTGTTCGACGACAAAACGGTTGAAACACCAATCACTTACGTGCTGATTGATTGCCCGCCGTCGTTGAATCTGCTGACGCTGAACGGCCTGGCGGCGGCCGACGCGGTAGTCGTGCCGCTGCAGTGCGAGTTCTTCGCCCTCGAAGGCCTCTCCCAGCTCCTCACCACGGTCGATCAGGTCCGCCGTTCGCTGAACCCGTCTCTTTCGATTCATGGCATCGTGCTGACCATGTTCGATCCGCGCAACAATCTTGCTTCCCAGGTCGTCGACGACGTGCGCTCGTTTATGGGCGAAAAGGTCTATGACACGATCATCCCGAGGAACGTTCGGGTGTCCGAGGCGCCCTCCTACGGCAAACCGGTGCTGCTGTACGACCTCAAATGCACGGGCAGCCAAGCCTATTTGAAGCTCGCTTCGGAGGTCATCAAGCGCGAGGCGCGCTGGCGGGCGGCCTGAGCCGCCCGATCGCCGCCGCTCATTGTTGGAGACAGGCCATGGCAGAAGACGCCGCTCGTTCGTCCGAAATTAGACCGCGCCTCGGCCGCGGGCTCGCCGCGCTGCTCGGCGACGTCGGCGACGAAGCCGCCGCCGGCGAACGGACGCGCGGCCAGCGCAAGACGCCGATCGAATTCTTGCGCCCCAACCCGCGCAATCCTCGAAAGAATTTCGACGAAGCCGAACTCGACGAACTCGCCGCGTCGATCAAGGAGCGCGGCGTCATTCAGCCGATCCTGGCGCGTTCCATCCCGCGCGTCGCCGACGCCTATGAGATCGTCGCCGGCGAGCGGCGCTGGCGAGCGGCGCAGCGCGCGGGTCTGCACGAGGTTCCGATCGTCGTCATCGAGGCGGGCGATCGCGAGGCGTTGGAAATCGCCATCGTCGAGAACGTCCAGCGCACGGACCTCAATGCGCTCGAAGAAGCCAGCGGCTACGCGCAATTGGCCGCCGATTACGGCTATTCGCACAATGACATCGCGCGAATCATCGGCAAGAGCCGCAGCCACATCGCCAATACCCTGCGGCTCCAGAAATTGCCGGAATTCGCGCGATCCTTACTCGCTTCGGGGCAGATTTCGGCGGGACACGGGCGAGCGCTGCTCGCCGTCGCCGACCCCGACGCCACCGCCAGCCAAATCATCGCGCGGGGCCTGACCGTGCGCGATGTCGAGCGGCTTGGCCAGCAGGGGGTCGAGCCGGCGCGAACCCCCTCGACCAAGGAGCCCGCCAAGCTCGACGCCGATACGCGCGCGCTCGAACACAGTCTCAGCGTCGCGCTCGGGACAATTGTCACCATTCGCCATCGCGGCGAAAGCGGCGAGGTTCGGCTGAAATTCAACGATTTCGAACAACTCGACGATCTATGCCGCCGCCTTTGCCAGCCGGATTCCGCAAATCTACGCAATCGCGGCGCGAGCGCTTGAGGCGATCGCCCACAGCGTTCTCATCGTCGTGATTTCCGCCATTTTTGCGTCGCGCCGCACCCTTCCCGACGCCGTCCGCAACGAATCCGACAGCCGGCCAAGCTTCAAGGCCGGCCACTGGCCGATTTGCCGCTCCAGCGCGCCGCGCCGCGCAGGGGACATTCTCAGGTGCTGCGCCTGCACAGCCGTTTCGAGCGAGCGCCCGTGATCCACTTCGAGCCGCAGACGATGAAGCGTCATCGCGCGGCGCGCCGCCGCCATCAGCAGCATTGACGGATCGCCGCCGTCGGCGAAATAGCGACCGGCCTTCGCCTCGACCGCGGCGTAGTCGCCCAAAAACGCGCTGTCGACCGCATCGTCGAGCGCCGAAGGCGCCGCATCCGAGACGATCGCCTCCACGTCGGCGACGGTGACGTCGCCCCTGCCCGCCACGTAGAGAAACAGCTTGGCGATTTCGCTCTTGGTCGTCATCCGGTCCGACCCGAGAAACGTCGCGAGATAATCGCGAACGTCCGGCGCGACGCGCAAGCCCGCCTGACGCGCCTCCGTGTCGATCAGGGCCGCCAGGTTGCGCCGATCGTCGGGGTAGCACTCAATGGAAGCGCCATTGTTCATCTTCTCGAACGCCGAGCGCAGCGGCGATCCTTTCTTCAGCGATCCGGCCTCCACCACGATGGCGCAGTCGCGCGGCGGCGCCTTGAACAGGGGCGCGAGAGCGGGGCCGATATCGCGCGCCTGCAATTCGATCCAGATCACCCGATGTCCGCCGAACATGGGAACGGCGTCGGCCTCTTCGGCCAGAAGCCCCGGCTCGCGCGCCACAAGGTCGCCGTCAAAGCGGATCACGCGCAAGGGATCAGCGTCCCCATCAAGCAGGGCGTTGACGATCCCCTTCGACCGCTCCCGGATCAAGCCTTCGTCGGCGCCATGAACGAGAAAGAATGCGAAGTCGCGCGGCAGACGCTTGATAAACTGATCGGCGCCGCTATTTGCCACCGTCGTCACGCGGGCGCCCTCCGAACGCGGTGAAACGTAGACCCGCATAAATCATAGCGCGCCCTGTGCCCCCCATCGAATGATCTGCTAATAGGCTCACTAAAGGTAACGCTACCAATTGCGGCTCGCATAACCAAACGCCTTTGGGAACTGTCTGAGATATCGGCCTTGTTGGAGACTCAGGAAAATCTGCCGCCCAATTCTATTTTATATTCCCATATCTCAATTCCACCAGAAAAACTGGCAAAACCAAGATATCATCTCGACCGTAAACTTGTAGGCGTTCCCCTAGACACCGAGAGAAACCTGTCGCGCTGTAATGTTGTCATATTTGCCACGCCAATCCACCTCCACTTTAATCTTCCTGCGGCGACCGTCCCCTTGAACTGAAAATGTGAACGCATAAGTCGCCGGTTCATCGAATATAGAGATCAAAGAATTTGGCACATGCCCAATTAATTGAAGCTTGTTTATATTCTCAATACACATCAGAAAATCCGCCATTTCCGGTACGTCTGGAAACACCTTGATTGGTGACTCGCTCCTTATCCATAGTCGATGTGGGAGCGGAATGGGCTCAAATATATACGAGCCATATTTTTTCACGTCAATATTTGTTATAAAAGCTCTACATTCTCCTATAGGTGTGTCACTGTTAGCTTCAATTCGTATGCGAAAATATGTCGCCATCCCCTTGTCAACGAACTGTCCAGTGATCGGCTCTTGCACACTTACTCTTTGTCTATCTATGCATGGGTGTTGAGAATTAAAACTGATTGTAAACCTGGGATTCTTCTCCGCAGTCATAATTACTACGCGCAAAGTCAAGAAAAGGACGATGATGAACAAAAACACCATGGCCGCAGCCGACCAAGGCGGTAGTATTACTATTTGGGCGATAATCGGTTGATTTGGCCATGTAATAGCCAGCCACGCGGCGAACGAGGGCCACACGCTCAGCGTGAGCTTCGCGCCCCCGAGCGCAACAGCGAATGCGACCCCAGCCTGGACCCATTGCTTTCGTATGAATTTGGCCAGAAAAACCATATTAAGGACGCTAGCCCACATACGCCCTTTCTGCCAAGTTCTGGCCAATCGCCTAAACCAGGACACTCGCACCGGTCCGCCACCTTCGGGCTGGCCCATCACCAATGATCTTTCCCGCCGGCGCGAAATC
>JBEKSH010000014.1:0-11917 GCA_049517235.1 Roseiarcus sp.
ATTTTGGATTACTATTGAAAGCCCGGTCCACCACCCCGCCCCTCCGGGATCCGCGTTGTCGGCCAGCCTAGCTGATTCCCGTCGAGAAGCAACCAGCCACGCTTCCCAAACTGCCCAGGCGTCCAAGAGAAGGCTTTGACAATGGTCAAAATGCCGCGCGCTCTCGAATTGCTGTGTCCGGAGGGGCATGATTTGAGCCATGTCAACGCAGAACGGCCTGGGCTAGTGTTTGACCTCTTTGCACGCGAGACCCGTGTTGCAGGAGGTAATGATGAGCAAGTTGATCAAGATCGGTTCGGCTGAGATTTCCCGTCGCACATTGTTAGCGGGCGTCGCCGCGGCGGGATCCGCGCCGATTCTGGCGATGAGCGTGACGCCTGCGATGGCGAAAATGTCGCAAGCCGCCGTCGCCTATCAGGATTCGCCGAAGGGCGATCGCAGCGGGACCATATCGCCCAACGGCTGGTGCAAGATCTGGGTCAAGAAGGCCGGCTGAGCAGCGCCGGGTCGACGGCTCGGCCGGATCGTTTCGCGGCGCGAGAAGCCAAGCGCGCTAGACCAGCGTGACAGCCGCGACAAGCCGTCCGTAGTCGGCCTCCTGGCGATGGGTCGCCCGGCGGTGGCTGAAGAAACGGCTTTCGTCGGCGTAGGTGTCGAAGCCGAGGTCCTCGAACCTTTCGACGCCGCTCCGGGCGACCCGCATCGCGATGAAGCCGGGCAGATCGAACATCGAACGCCCCGGGTTGAGGCTCGGTCCGAAGAAGCGCCCCGCCTCGGGTTCGGCCCGCGCGAAGGTCGCGACAAATTCGGGGCCGACCTCATAGGATTGTCGCGCGATCGTCGGGCCGAGCGCGGCGACAATATCCGCGGCGCGCGCGCCGAGCCCCTCCATCGCGGCGACGGTCGCCTCGATCACCCCGGCAAGCGCCCCTCGCCAGCCGGCATGCGCGGCGCCGATCACGCCGGCCGCCGGCGCGGCGAACAGCAGGACGCCGCAATCGGCTCCGGTCACGCCGAGCCCAAGACCCGGCGTCGCAGTGACCAGCGCGTCGCATCGCGGCCGCGCTTCGGGCGGCCAGGGCGCGGCGACCACCAAAGCGTCGGGCGAATGCACCTGATAGGGAATCAGCAGACGCCGCGCCTCGATTCCAAGCGCGGCGGCCATGCGCGCGCGGTTGTCGCGCACGGCGCCGGGATCGTCGCGCGATCCGACGCCGCCGTTGAGCGAACCGTAGACGCCTTGCGAGACGCCGCCGCGCCGGGTGAAGAATCCATGCGCAAGGCCGGACTTCCGCAATCCGTCGGCCTGCAGGAACTCGGGAGCCGCGACGTTCACGTGGCCGCCCCTGCGAGCCCTTGAAAGCCCGGCGGGACGGGCAATTGTCGATTGGCGACGACCATGACTTTGAAGAGAGCTCCCATTTCGCCGGCGCCCTTGCCGGCGAGCCGCCCCCGCGCGGCTTCGACGCCGGCGGCCTGGGCTGGCCCGGCGCGCCCGATCAACGCCTGCGCGCGCTGCTCGAGGCCCAGCGCTCTGAGAAAATCGCCCTGGTCGATCGGCCCGTGGACGGCGGCGCCGGCGGCGCGGGCGCTGCGCGCCATCGCGGCGAAATCGACGTGCGCGGTGATGTCGACTTCGCCGGGGTCGGTCAGCGGATCGACCATGCGATGGGCGCGCAGGGCTTGCAGCGTCTCGCCGAATCCGGTCGCGGTGTGGCCGTAGTCGATGAACAGAGCCGCACCGCCCTGCCGCGCCAGACGCCCGCCAACCTCAAACATCAGGCGGTGGCCGGCCGCGCTGACCTCAAGCACGTCGCCCTCGTGCGCTTGCGCCGTGATGAACCGTTCGGGCTCGGCGGCGAGGCCGAAAGTCAGCTTGCCCGCGCCGTCGAGGCCGACCAGCCTTTCATGCCAGCCGCGCGCGCCGCGCACAAATTGCCGGATCGGCAACGCATCGAGAAATTCATTGGCGATCATGATTGCGGGGCCGTCCGGCGCCTCGCCGAGCCTCGCCGCCCAGGAGACCGGCGCGCCCGCCGTCAGCAGCGTATCGTGCTGGATCGCCGCCAGGGCCGGGCTCGTGTCGATGAGCCAGACGTCGAGCGCGGCGCGAAACTCCGGCGCCACGCGCGCGGCGCGGAGCGCATCGCTCATCAGGGTGCCGCGGCCAGGACCGAATTCGATCAGGCGCAAGGGATTGGGCGCGCCCATCGCCGCCCAGACTTCCGCGGCCCATAGCCCGACCAGTTCGCCGAACATCTGACTGATTTCCGGCGCCGTCGTGAAATCGCCCTCCGCGCCGAAGGGATCACGGTTCATGTAATAGCCATGCGTCGGATGGGCGAGCGCCAGCGCCATGAAACGCTCCAGCGAGATCGGGCCTTCCTGGCCGATCAGCGCCTTTATCTCATCCCCCAGCGCGCTCATTGTCGCTCCCCGGCCCCTTTCGCACGCTCCACGCGATCAACCCCAAGCCGATGATAACCACCGGCGCGGACAAGACCATCCCCATCGTCAAACCGCCGCCCAAGTCTTCGAGGCGCGGGTCGGGATCACGATAGAATTCGCAAAAGACGCGCGCCAAGCCGTAGAGAACGCCAAAGGCGCCCGCCAGCAAGCCGGGGCGGCGCAAGGCTCCAAAGCGCGCCGCGATCAGCAGAATGACGAACGGCGCAAGTCCTTCGAGCAGCGCCTCGTAGATCTGGCTGGGGTGGCGAGGCAGCCCGTCGGACCCGGGGAAAACCACCGCCCAGGGAACGTCGGTGGGGCGGCCCCACAGTTCCGGCTTGATGAAGTTGGCGATCCGCCCAAAGAAGATGCCGATCGGCGCGGCCAGGCTCGCAAGATCGAACACGGTCAGCAACGGCGCATGATAGCGCCAGGAGAACAGCAAAATGCCAATGATGGCGCCGATCAGACCGCCATGGAAGGCCATTCCGCCTTCCCAGATTTTGAAAATTTCGACCGGGTGGGCGAAGTAATAGCCCGGATCGTAAAACAGCACGTTGCCGAGGCGCCCGCCCACGATCACCCCGATCGCGCAATAGACCAGCAGATCGTCGACGCTCACCGGGCTTGGCCGCGGCGCGCCGCGCCACAAGAAATCTTCGACGAGTATGCGGCGGATCAGCGCCCAGCCGAGGATGAGGCCCGCAATATAGGCCAGCGCATACCAGCGAATGGCGAGCGGACCCAATTGAACAAGGATGGGATTGATCGTGGGAAAGGGCAAGGCGAGGAGCGGCATGGGTCTGGCCGTGATGCGCCGATGCGCCCCCTCGCGTCAAGGCCGCAGGTCGCCGGAGCCCGAGGCGATCGGCCGAATCTGTCGCGCGTTTCCCAACCGCCGGAGCGCAATGGAGGAAGCGCGGAAACAGGTATCGGGCCGGCGCCGGGCCGTTCAATCCCTTCCGCCGCTCGCGAACCGTCTCGCGGCGTCTTTGGCGGCCGGGGGGAAGATACGGTCAAGACCGCGGTCTTCGACGGACCGGGCGAGGCAGTTCATGGCTTGGCGAGCGGCGCGGCCGTTGAACCGGAGCGGCCTGTCGCGCGGGTCGCGTTGAACACTTCCGCGAACCGAGTCTGATTGGCGAGTTGGCTGGCGTCGGCGTGGATGTTCTTGGTCAGATTGGACAATGTCTGCGTCGCCGGAGCGCTCACGCTCACGCCCGACGCGGCGTGAGAAGCAAGAATCCGGCCGATGCCGGGAATCACAAAGCTCATCTGGGCTTACTCCTATTGAAATGCCGGGAATTCGGCCAAAGGACGCGCGACGCGGGGCGCGATTGCGCCGATGTTCGCGTGGCGCCCGGCCCCCTCGGCCAAGTCAAGGCGTCGCGCCACAATGGCGCCGGAAGCTTGTCTGAAACTGGCCCCGCCGAGCCAAAGGTCACGCCTGCGCGCTGGCGATTCGACGCGACCTTCGGCGCCGCGGCGGGTCGCGGATCGGCCAGTCGAGCGCGAGCGCCTCAGCGTCAATTTGCTGCCGCCGCTAGCCGCCGTCGTCGGACCCACCGGCGGCGCCGGGTCGGTCGGCGGCGCAGGAAGGGAGGCGAACGAACGGAAGCGTACATTTGTCGCGCGATCCCCTTTGTCTTTAACCGAAAATTAACCATGCCGAATTTACTAGTTCTTACGTTGAGGCAATCGCAACAGACGTCTCTCTGATTCGCCAACATTTCGGTTATTTCTGTTGCTTTGAAATTGATATCATTGATATTCTAAGTCATAGACAAATCAGCGCACGCAATTATTTGTGAGACATCGTAACGTCTTGCCATAGTTGATTATACAATTGAAGTGCTGCAAATAGAAACCTGTCGACGACAATCAACAGGACAGTAAGCGTGCGCTTAACGTCGAATGTTCAAACGGGGGCCTGAACATGTTTGTCATAATCGATGAAAGAACTGTCGTCGCCGGTGGATACGCGTCGAGCTTCGATCGCGAGGGGATATCGTCGGCGGGAATCGATCCGGCTGAATTTCGCGATTGGATCGGAAAAGTGAGCGAGACGGACATTCTGGCGATCGAGGCTTTCCTGATCGGCGATTGCATGCAGCGCGAGGCCTATCCGCGCCTTATCAGGGAGCGCTCCAAAGCCCCCGTCATCGTTCTCAATGAGCGGCAGTCGCTGGATCAGACATTGGAGCTGTTCGCCGCCGGCGTCGACGACGTCTTGCGCAAACCCGTCCATGTGCGCGAGATCCTCGCTCGCGTGGGAGCGATCAATCGCCGCAATCAAGGCGAAACCGACCATGAATTCATTGGCGAAATGTGCGTCTATTTCGATGGACGCGACCCTGAGGTCAATGGGGAAGTGCTGCCGCTGCCCCGGCGTGAACGACGCATCCTGGAATATTTTGTCAACAACAAGGGCCGCCGGATAACCAAGTCGCAAATATTCAATTCGATCTATGGCATTTTCGACGAGAACGTCGATGAGAACGTCGTGGAAAGCCATATCAGCAAGCTGCGCAAAAAGCTGAAGCACCGCCTCGGCTTCGATCCGATCGACTCAAAACGCTACCTCGGTTACTGCCTGGAGAGGACGCCGCCCGCGACGGCCCATCTAAAAGGGGCGGCGGCCCCGGGCGGCCAATGGACGGTGTCCTGGCCGCAAGGCTGGTGACGCCGGGCGCGCGCTTCGCGCCCGCGCGCCGAGATCACTCTGACAAGCGCCTGGCGAGGCCTCCGCCTCATCAGGGCCGTCCAGAAACCGGGGCCGATCGGTGCTTAAGCAAACGTCAACGCCGGCGGCGTAATCATTTCGCTGTCCGTTCGACGGCGGCGAGATTCGATGTTCGCACGATCGTTTCACGCGCTGCGGAACCGGGCTGCCACGGGAGCCAATCGGCATGACGACCACCACTTCGACTTACCTGTCGATCGTGAACAACCTTCCGGCGATGCAGGCGATGACGGCCAAGGACCCCGCCGTGCAAACGGCCAGCGCCTATTACGCCGCCAATATTGGCAAGGTGACGTCTGTCGACGATTTCGTGGGCAACTATCGGCTGCTTTCCTACGCCCTGAACGCCTATGGGCTGGGCGATCAGATCGATTCGACGGCGCTGATAAAGCAGGTTCTCGAAGGCGGCGTCAGCAATCCAAAGAGCCTCGCGAACACCTTGCCTCAATGGACGGCCTTTGCGACAGCCTTCAACTTCGCCGCCAATGGCGCGTCGTCGGTCTCCACGCCGACCGCCGTCGCGACGACGCAAAGCGATTACGTCGAGCAGCAGCTGGAAAACAATCAGGGCCAGCAGGATGTTGGCGTGCAGCTGGCGCTCTATTTCAATCGCGTCGCGCCTACCGTGACGAGCGAGTACGGCGTTCTGGCGGACCAGAACTTGCTCCAGGTCGTTGAAACGATCTTCGGTCTTCCGTCCTCGTTCTCAATGGAAAATATCGACGTCCAGGCGCAGACCCTGTCTGATCTCCTGCCCGTGTCCGATCTGGCGAATCCCGCCAAACTGCAGCAGCTCACGGAGCGCTTCACCGCCGAGTATGACGCGACATACGGCAATTCGTCATCCTCGTCGTCGTCGTTGACGGTCGCCGGATCGTCGTCGTCATCGACCTCGGCCGCCGTCACGATACTGAGCGGCATTATCAGTTCGAACAGATCGAGCAGCTCGAGCAGCAGCAGCTCCCTCTTCAGCGCATCGCTGCTGCAAAGCCTGCAGAGCTTCAACCTCGGCGGCTGAAGCGCTTTCGAGCAGCATCCGCCGGTTCGCGTGAAGAGAACGCGGCCAGTGGACAATACAGAGCGATTTTCCGGCTCGGCGCAAACGCCAAGCGCTCCCGTTCGCACTGGCTTTGCCCGAGCCTCTACCTAGGCAGCGCGCGGCGGCCTTTTCCGTTGATCGCCAGTCTGGCGCAAGGATTCTGTTGTCTTCTCGCCAGAATCGTCGCGCCAAAGGCTGCAGGAGAGTCTTCATGTCCGGACACAAGCAGCCATGAGCCGTCCGGACCAGTCGTTGATCCCTCAAAAGACTGCGTGGCCGGAAAAGCTGACTCGCCGCCGCTCGATCGCCAAGCTCATGGAGACGCCAGTCTTGGGCACGTTCAACGGACCGGCGACCGCCGACGTCTTTTACAATTGCGGCGCCGCTCTGTGGAATCGCGGGCGGGCGCCCGAAGCCATCGAGATGCTGGACGCGGCGCTGCGCGCCAGGCCCGACTATCCCGAAGCGCTTTGCCTTGGCGGCTATATCCTGGGCGAGGCCGGCCAAGCGGAGGCCGCCCTGCGTTTCTATGACCGGGCGCTGCAATCAAAACCCGATTTCGTCGTCGCGCTGTCCAATTCTGGCAAGCTGCTTTTCGATCTTCGGCGCTTCAACCAGGCGCTCGACGCTTTCGACAAGGCGATCGCGATCGGCCCGGCGAACGCCGATGCCTGGAACAATCGCGCCGGAGCCCTGCGGGAGCTCGGCCGCCTCGAAGAATCGATCGCCGCCTGCCGGCAGGCCTTGCTTCTGCGCCCCGAATTCGCCGAGGCGACGCTCAATCTGGGCACTGCGTTGATGAAGCTCGACCGGCACGAGGAGGCGCTGCCGATCTATGCAAAAGCCAAGGCGCTAAGACCGGATTTCGCCGCCGCCCTATGTGGCGAAGGCCTCACCTTGAAGGCGCTCGGTCGATTCGACGAGGCGCTCGCCGCCTTCGATGAGGCGGTGCGGCTCGGCAATGTCGACGCCGTCAGCAACAGAGGCTGCCTGCTGTTGATGCTGGGCGAATTCGAACAGGGCTGGGAGGGCTATGAAAGCCGCTGGCTGGCCGGCAAGTCGTTGAAGGACGCCCTCGGCGTCAAGTTCCCCGACTGGTCCGGAAAGACTGTCGAAGGCGAACGCCTTCTCATCATGAACGACCACGGCCTGGGCGATACGATCCAGTTTTCGCGGTATGCGCCGCTGGCGGCGCGCGCCGGCGCGCAGGTCACGTTCCTTTGCCCCGGAAAATTGCACCGCCTGTTCGCGGCCTACGAAGGCGTTCGTGTAGTCGAGCAGGTCAATGACTCGGAGGCGTTCGACGCGCAGATCGCCGTAAGCAGCCTGCCGCGCGCCTTTGGAACACGGATCGACACGATACCGGCCGCCGTTCCCTATCTGAAGCCGGAAGCGGCGCTGCGATCGAAATGGGCGGCGCGCATCGGCGCGCGCGGCTTCAAGATCGGGATCAGCTGGCAAGGCAATCCCAATCCGGAGGCCGACATCGGCCGCTCGATCCCGCTCGCCGCATTCGCCCCATTGGCCGCCTTGCCCAACGTGCGACTGATTTCGCTGCAGAAAGGCGCCGGCGCGGAGCAGCTCGCGCAACTGCCGCAAGGCATGATCGTGGAAACGCTCGGCGATGATTTCGACGCCGGCCCCGACGCTTTCGTGGATACGGCCGCGGCGATGGCGCATCTCGATCTCATCGTCACCTGCGACACGTCGATCGCCCATCTGGCCGGCGCGCTCGGCCTGCCGGTATGGGTCGCTTTGAAGAAGGTGGCGGAATGGCGATGGCTGCGCGATCGTGCGGATTCGCCGTGGTATCCGACCATGCGGCTGTTCCGGCAGCGGGAGCGCGGCGACTGGCAAGAGGTGCTCGCGCGCATCGCAGCGTCCGTCGAGCCGCTGGCAAAGCCTGACAGTCCTGCGAGCCACAGGGGGGCGGTCGCCATTCCCGGCGCTATTGGAGAACTCATCGACAAGATCACGATCCTGGAGATCAAATCGGACAGGATATCGGATGAAGACAAGCTGAAAAATGTCCGCAATGAACTTGGGCTTCTCAAGGCGCTCCAGCAAAGCGAGAGTCTGAGCCATCCGCTTCTCGACGAATTGACGGCAGGCCTGAAGGTGGTGAATGCGGAGCTTTGGGAGATCGAGGACCACATCCGCGTCTGCGAGAAGAACGGCGATTTCGGCGCGACGTTCATCGGCCTGGCGCGCGCCGTCTACAGGCTGAATGACCAGCGCGCAGCGCTCAAGCGCGAAGTCAATCGCCTGTTCAATTCGCCGATCGTCGAGGAAAAATCCTACGCCTGAATGCGCGCCCTGCTGGTGACGGCGGGCTCGGGCTTGCGCCGCCGGCCGGCATTCGCGCTCCGGAGGCAGGGACGCGACCGCGCTCGCGGCAAGCCGCGTCCCCGACCTTGCAATTGGCGGTCAAAGCGACGAGACTCCGGTCGAATGTGGACGAAGCCGCGCCTTGTCGCCTGGCCTTTATCCGGCGATGCGCGGGAGGCGAATCATGAACGAGAACACTCGCGCGTGGCGCGCCGATCCGTTGACCGCCGTCGCGCTCTCCGATCGATTCGATCTGACGAAATCGCCGGTGTTGCTGAACGGCGCCCAGGCGGTGGCGCGCCTGCTGCTCGCCCAAAAGGAGCGCGACCGCCGCGCCGGGCTGAACACCGGCGGCTTCGTCACCGGCTATCGCGGCTCGCCGGTCGGCGGGCTCGATCTGCAATTCGCCCGCGTCGCGGAACTGTTCAACGCCAACGACATTCATTTCGAACCGGGTCTCAACGAGGAGCTCGCCGCCACCGCCGTGTGGGGCGCGCAGCAGGCCGAGATGCGCGGCGAGGGGCGCTTCGACGGCGTCTTTTCGCTGTGGTACGGCAAGGGGCCGGGGGTCGACCGCTGCGGCGACGTGTTTCGCCACGCCAATCTCGCGGGGACTTCGCCGCATGGCGGCGTTCTCGCCCTGATGGGCGACGACCATACGGCCGAGTCGTCGACGACCGCGCACCAGTCCGAATTCGCCTTCGTCGACGTCATGATGCCGATCCTGTCGCCGGCCGGCGTGCAGGAAGTGCTCGATTATGGCGCGCTCGGCTGGGCGCTCAGCCGCTACGCCGGCGTGTGGGTCGGACTGAAATGCATCAAGGACACCATCGAATCGACGGCGGTCGTCGATGGGTCGCTCGATCGGATAGCGCCGGTCGCCCCGCGCGATTTTCCGATGCCGCCCGGCGGGCTGAACATCCGCACGCCCGACGGCATTCTCGAGCAGGAAGCGCGTCTGCAGGAGCACAAGCGCGCCGCTGTCGTCGCCTGGATCGCCGCCAACAGGCTCAACCGGCTGATCGCGACGGGCGGCCCCGCCGCGAAGATCGGCGTCATCACGCTCGGCAAGTCCTATCTCGACACGCGGCAGGCGCTCGACGATCTCGGCATCGACGAGGCGCGCTGCAACGCGCTTGGCCTGCGCCTTTATAAGCTCGGCTGCGCATGGCCGATCGAGCCGGAGGGTTTGCGCGAATTCGCGCGCGGTCTTTCATTGATCATCGTCGTCGAGGAAAAGCGCTCGCTGATCGAAGTGCAGCTGCGCGAGGAACTGTATGGCGCGCCCGATCAGCCGGTTTGCATCGGCAAGAAGGACGAGGCCGGACGCTGGCTGTTTCCAGCCAAGGGCGCGCTCGATCCCAACGACATCGCCATTGCGATCGGCGAACGCCTGCTGAAATTTCATCCGAGCGACGAACTCGCCGCGCGCCTCGCAAATGTCAGGCGTTCGCAGGCCGCCCTTTCGCAGATCGGCGAAGTCGCCGTGCGCACGCCCTATTTCTGTTCGGGCTGTCCCCACAATCGTTCGACGGTCATCCCGCAGGGAGCGCGCGCCTACGCCGGCATCGGCTGCCATTTCATGGCGCAATATATGGACCGAAGCACCGACGGCTACACGCAAATGGGCGGCGAAGGCGCCAACTGGATCGGCGAGGCGCATTTTTCCAAGCGCCCGCACGTGTTCCAGAATCTGGGCGACGGCACCTACAACCATTCGGGCGCGCTCGCCTTGCGCTGGGCGATCGACGCAAAGGTCAATATCACCTACAAGATTCTGTTCAACGACGCGGTGGCGATGACGGGGGGCCAGCGCCACGAAGGCGGCCTCAACGTGCCGCAGATCGCGCGACAGGTCGCCGCCGATGGCGCAAAGCGCGTCGTGGTCGTCGCGGACGATCCCGCCAAATATCCCGCGGGAACCGATTGGCCGTCCGGGGTGACGCTGCGCCCGCGCAATGAACTCATCGCGGTCGAGAAGGAACTGAGCGAGGTTCCCGGCGCGACCGTGCTGATCTATGACCAGACCTGCGCGGCGGAGAAGCGCCGCCGCCGCAAGCGCGGCGACTATCCCGATCCCGACAAGCGCGTCATCATCAACGAGCTCGTTTGCGAGGGCTGCGGCGATTGCGGGGTGAAATCCAATTGCGTCGCGGTGCAGCCGCTGGAGACGGAATTTGGCCGCAAAAGAATCGTCGACCAATCAAGCTGCAACAAGGATTTCTCCTGCGTCGACGGGTTCTGCCCGTCCTTCGTCACGGTGCACGGCGCCAAGCCGCGGAGAAGCGTCGCGGAATCGAAAATCGCGCCGCCGGCCCCCGAGCCGGTTCGGCGCGAAATCGGGGAGCGGCCGTATTCGATCATCGTCACCGGCGTCGGCGGCACGGGGGTCGTGACCGTCGGCGCGATCATCGGCATGGCCGCCCATCTGGAAGGCAAAGGCTGCGGCATGATCGACATGGCGGGCCTCGCGCAAAAGGGCGGCGCCGTGTTCAGCCACGTCAAACTGGCGCGCCGGCCCGAAGACATCCACGCCATTCGCGTGGCGGCCGGCGACGCCGATCTCATTCTCGGCTGCGACCTCATGGTGTCGGGCGCCAAGAAAGTGCTTGCCGCCCTGCGCGGCGCGCAAACCGGCTTCGTCGTCAACAGCGCCGAGATCTACCCCGGCGACTTCACCCGCAATCCCGATTATTCGCTGCCCGGCGAGCGCCTCAACCGCGCGATTCTCGCGGCGAGCGGCGGCGCGGCGAAGTTCGTCGACGCCACCGCCGCGGCCAATGCGCTGGTCGGCAATGCGATCGGCGCGAATATGTTCGTGCTCGGCTACGCCTATCAGGCCGGTTATGTGCCGCTGTCGTCGCAAGCGATCCGGCGCGCGATCGAGCTTAACGGCGAAGCGGTGGCGATGAACCTTTCCGCCTTCGACTGGGGCCGCGCGGTGTTCGCCGAACCGTCGGCGATCGAGGCCAATCTCGGCGGCGGCGCCCAGGCGACGCCCGCGGGCGAACAGAATCTGGAGGCGATCGTCGCGCGCCGCGCCGCGTTCCTCGCCGCCTACCAGAACGCCGCCTATGCCGCGCGCTATGAGGCGGTCGTCGCCAGGGTCGCCGACGCCGAGCGCAAGCGCGCGCCAAAGGCTGGCGGTCTCGCCGGGATCGTGGCGCGCAATCTCTTCAAGCTGATGGCCTATAAGGACGAATACGAGGTCGCGCGGCTCTATGCCGACGGCTCTTTCCAACGGCAGGTCGCACAAGCCTTCGAAGGCGATCTGCGCTTTGAGTTTCATCTCGCCCCGCCGCTGCTCGCCGCCAAGGATCCCGTTACGGGCGAAGCGAAAAAGATGCGCTTCGGGCCTT
>JBEKSH010000015.1:0-11494 GCA_049517235.1 Roseiarcus sp.
AACCTCACAACATATTTCTTCACAGAATTCTCGCTCGCCGTCATAATCGCCTCCGTCGCTCAGCCTGCGACAAAAGCGAATCACAAAATCCTTTCAAATTGATTGAAGCGGGCGACTAGCGACTGGCAGCTCGTCGCGATCGGGCACGAAGCCGGCGAGCGCGCGGCTTCCCCAGGTTGCCGGCATGCCGGCGACCAGGATGCTGTCTTTCACCGAAAGCGGCACGCCTTCCAGCGCCGAACGAGGCGCGCCGGCGGCAAACCGCTCGTCGCTCGCTTTTGCTCCGGCTCGCGCGCCAGCTTCGTCGAGCGCCACGAAGCTATTAAGCCGCGGGTCAATGCGGCGGATTCGATCGAGGCATCGGTCGAGCAGCGCCTCGGCCGTAAGCGTTCCTTCCAGCAGCGAAGCCGCCAGTCCGGAAATGTCCTCTTCCATCGAATCTCCCCATCGTTAGCGTTGCAACGGCTGCCCGATCGCCGCCGGCAGGCTTGAGGAACGGCTAAGACCCGCCAGCACCGCGAGCGCGATCAAATGCGGCGCCGTCTGTACGATATACGAGCTGACCGGCACGCCAAAACTCTGGAGCCGCGGCTCGAACGCCTCCGCGGCGCCGAACACGAGGCACGCCGCCGCCGTCCCCCAGGGCGTCCAGCGCCCGACGATCAGCGAGGCCAGCGCGAGGTAGCCTCGCCCGCCAGTCATGCCGTCCGTGAACGTGCCGACCTGCTGCAACGACAGGACCGCGCCACCCAGCCCCGCGACGGCGCCGCACGCCACCACGGCGAGCATGCGCACGCGCACAGGATCGCCCCCCGATGCAAAGACCGCCTCTGGTTTCTCCCCGGTCGCGCGCAACGTCAGCCCCGCCTGCGTGCGGCCGAGAAACAGCGAAGCCGGCGCCACGGCGATGTTCATCGCCTCGCCAAGAGTGATGGCCGGTCCTTGACTACCAAGAGCGAGGTCAATGTCTTGTTCCTGAGGCGGTCGAACCCAAGCGGCTTCAAAGGCGCCTGGATTGAGCGGACGCGACGCCGCCGCGCCCATCGCCCGCGCAATCAAACCCGAAGCGAGCATTGATATTTTGGAGCGTCAGTCCTTATGTATGACGCGCCAACAGCCGCTAGCCCCTTGTTCAGAGCTTCTGCAGAGAAGCCCCGAGCTGGCGCGCGTCAGGAAACGCTTTTCTTTGTCCATCATGTCTCGCTCGAAGCCATCGGCTTTCTTTCACCCCGCGGTCGCCGCCTGGTTCGACCGCTGCTTCGGCGCGCCTACGCCCGCGCAGGCTCGGGCGTGGCCGGCCATCCGCGCGGGACGTCATGCGCTGGTCGCCGCTCCGACCGGGTCCGGCAAGACGCTGGCGGCCTTCCTCGCAGCGCTGGATTCGCTGGTGCGCCAAGGCGTCGAGGGCCAGCTCGCGGATGAAACGCAGGTCGTCTATGTGTCGCCCCTCAAGGCGCTGTCGAACGATATCCAGCGCAATCTGGAGGCTCCGCTGGCCGGCATCCGCGAGGCGCTGCAAGCTCAGGGTCTCCCGGACGTCGACATCCGCGCCTGGGTTCGCACCGGCGACACGCCGGTCGCCGAGCGCGACCGGATGCGTCGTCGGCCGCCCCATATCGTCGTGACTACGCCGGAATCGCTCTACATTCTGCTTGGTTCCGAGTCCGGCCGCAAAATGCTGAAGACAACGCGGACCGTGATCGTCGACGAGATCCACGCATTGGCGCCGAACAAGCGCGGCGCACATTTGGCGCTATCGCTGGAGCGCCTGCAAGCTTTGTGCGGCGGCAGGTTGCAGCGGATCGGCCTGTCGGCGACCCAGAAGCCGATCGAGACGGTCGCCCGATTTTTGGTCGGGGTCGGCCTCGACGAAGCGGCGGATTGCGAGATCGTCGACACGGGTCACATCCGCGCCCGCGACATCGCCCTGGAAATGCCGCTCTCGCCGCTCGAAGCCGTGATGTCGGCGGAGGTCTGGGAGCAGGTCTACAGGAGAATCGCCGATCTGGTTGAGGCGCACCGCACCACGCTGGTGTTCGTCAACACGCGGCGCATGGCTGAGAGGGTCGCCAGGCAGCTGTCCGAGCGCCTGGGCGAGGATCATGTCACCGCCCATCACGGCAGCATGGCCAGAGAGCTGCGGCTGGACGCCGAACAGCGGCTCAAGCGCGGCGCGCTGAAGGCGCTGGTCGCGACCGCGTCCCTGGAGCTCGGCATCGATATCGGCGATGTCGATCTGGTCTGCCAGATCGGCTCCCCGCGATCGATCGCGAGCTTTCTGCAACGTGTAGGGCGTTCGGGACACGCGGTCGGCGGGACGCCCAAGGGACGGCTATTCCCGCTGTCGCGCGACGAGTTGGTCGAATGCGCGGCGCTGCTCGACTGTGTCGGCCGTGGCGAGCTCGACCGGCTGACAATCCCCGATCAGCCGCTGGACGTGCTCGCGCAGCAAATCGTCGCCGAAGTCGCGGCGCAGGAGTGGAATGAGGACCAACTGCTCGCGTTGTTTCGCCGCGCCTGGCCCTACCGCGCCATGTCGCGCGAGCATTTTTCCGACGTCGTGCGCATGCTCGCCGAGGGCTTCAGCACGCGCCGTGGCCGGCGCGGCGCGTTGGTGCATCACGATGCGGTCAATCATGTGCTGCGCGGCCGGCGCGGCGCGCGCCTGACCGCGCTGACCTCAGGCGGCGCCATTCCGGACACGGCCGATTATAAGGTCGTGCTGGAGCCCGAAAACCAGTCGATCGGTTCGGTCAACGAGGACTTCGCCGTCGAAAGCATGGCCGGCGACGTGTTCCAGCTCGGCAACAGCTCATACCGCATCATCCGCGTCGAACGCGGGTTGGTGCGGGTGGAGGATGCGCGTGGCATGGCTCCGACGATCCCGTTCTGGCTTGGCGAGGCGCCCGGCCGGAGCGATGAGCTGTCGCTGTCGGTCTCTCGATTGCGCGGCGAGATCGCCGCTCGCCTGCGGGCCGGCGCCGACGACGGGCGCATCGTCGATTGGCTCGCGGCGGAGGCGGGCGTCGCCGAACCGGCGGGAGAACAGCTTGCGGCGTATCTGGCTGCGTCCCATGCGGCGCTGGATTGCCTGCCGACCCAGGATACGATCGTGCTGGAGCGCTTCTTCGACGAAGCCGGAGGCATGCAACTCGTCGTTCACTCGCCCTACGGCAGCCGCATCAATCGCGCCTGGGGCCTGGCGCTGCGCAAGCGCTTCTGCCGCAAATTCAATTTCGAGCTGCAGGCCGTCGCGACCGAGGACAATATCGTGCTGTCGCTCACCACCGCGCACAGCTTCGAACTCGGCGACGCCGCGCATTATCTGCATTCGGCAAGCGTGCGAGCCATCCTCATCCAGGCGCTGCTCGATGCGCCGATGTTCGCCACGCGCTGGCGCTGGGTGGCGGGCGTCGCCCTGGCGCTGCCGCGCATGCGGAGCGGCAAGAAGGTTCCCCCGCAGCTGGCGCGCATGGAGGCGGAAGATCTGGTCGGGGCGGTATTTCCGGACCAACTCGCCTGCGCTGAGAACCTCGTGGGTGAACGTGAAGTTCCTGACCACCCGCTGGTGAACCAGACTATAACGGATTGCCTGAACGATGCGATGGACGTCGCGGGCCTGGAACGGCTGCTGGCCAGGCTGGAGGCGGGCGAGATTCGCGTAGTCGCCCGCGATCTGACCGAGCCCTCGCCGCTTGCGCTTGAGGCGCTGTCGGCAAAGCCCTACGCCTTTCTGGACGGAGCGCCGCTGGAGGAGCGTCGAACACAGGCGGTGATGAGCCGACGCTGGCTCGCCCCTGAAGCCGCGTCCGACATCGGCCGGCTTGATCCCGACGCGATCGAACGCGTTCGGGCGGAAGCTTGGCCTGATCCGGTGAACGCCGACGAATTGCATGACGCGCTCGCGTGGCTCGGCTTTCTGACCGACGACGAAGCGGCTGGCTGGGGCGACTGGCTCACGGCGCTAGCCGAGCAGAGCCGCGTGACCCGCCTGCGTCGAGCAGGCGCCGACATCTGGATCGCCGCCGAACGGCTGGCCCAATTCCAGGCGTTGTGGCCCGAGGGCCGGACCGATCCGGCAATCGCGACGCCCGATGCCTATGCCGGCCAGGACTGCTCTCGCGACGCTGCGCTCGTCGAGATCCTGCGCGGACGGCTCGAAGGCCAGGGTCCGGTCGCGCCGGGCGCGCTGGCCGCTCCGCTGGGGCTGGAGCCGGACGAGATCGCGCCGGGGCTTGCGGCGTTGGAAGTCGAAGGCTTCGCGATGCGCGGACGGTTCACGCCCGGCGCCAATGCCGACGAATGGTGCGACAGGCGGCTGCTCGCGCGCATTCACCGCTACACGGTCAAGCGTCTGCGCGCCGAGATTGAGCCGGTCGCCGCACGCGACTTCCTGCGGTTCCTGTTCGCCTGGCAGCATGTGACGGCGGATGAACGGAGGGAAGGCCCGGATGCGCTGGCGGCGACCGTCATGCAGCTCGAAGGCTTCGAAGCGCCGGCCGGAGCGTGGGAGACCGAAATCCTGCCCGCGCGCGTCGCCGACTATGAGCCGGCCTGGCTTGATGACGAATGCCTCGCGGGCCGTATCTCCTGGGCGCGATTGAGGCCTCGCAACGAACGGCCGAATGGCGTCGAGCGCGGAGCGAGCCCCGTGCGCACCACGCCGATCACGCTGCTGGCGCGCCGCCATGCGCCGCTCTGGCAAGCCTTGTCGGCGAATGGGGAAGCCCGACCGCCGAGAGGTTTGGCCCAAGCCGTCGTCGACTTCATTCGGGAGCATGGCGCCTCCTTTTTCGATGAACTGGTCGCCGGCGCCGGGCTGTTGCGTTCTCAGGTCGAGGAGGCGCTGGCCGAACTGGTGGCGCTTGGCCTGGTGACCTCGGACAGTTTCGGCGGATTGCGGGCGCTGCTCGTCCCGTCCGACAGGCGTAAGCCGGCCGCAGGAGGACGCCGCAAGCGCCGCGCGGTCGCTTATGGCATGGAAGACGCGGGCCGCTGGGCGCTCGCCCGACGCGATAAGACCGCCCAGAACGCGCAACAGGTTGGCGCCGAGGCGGTCGAGCACGCCGCGCGCACCTTGCTGCTTCGCTACGGCGTGGTGTTCTGGCGGTTACTGGAGCGTGAAGCAGGCTGGCTGCCGCCGTGGCGCGACTTGCTGCGCGTCTACCGGCGGCTGGAGGCGCGGGGCGAGATCCGAGGCGGCCGGTTCGTCGCCGGATTCTCCGGCGAGCAGTTCGCGCTGCCGGACGCGATCGGCCTGCTGCGCCAGACCAGACGCAAGAATGATTCGGACGACTGGATCTCGCTGTCTGGCGCAGACCCGCTGAATCTTGTCGGCATTTTGACGCCAGGGCCGAAGCTCGCAGCGCTGGCCGGCAATCGCCTGTTGTATCGCAATGGGTTGCCGATCGCCTCGCTCGCCGGCGGAGAGACGCATTTCTACGAAACGCTCGACCCCGCTACCGAGTGGCAGGCCCAGAAGGCGTTGCTGCGTGGCGCAACGCCTCCGGCGATGGCCGATCTCTCGGCCGCTTGACCCACGCGAACCTCTCGCCGTCGATTTGGGACGTCCACTTCGGCTCGCCAGCCCCGACGCTCGCCGTTCAGGCGACCTTCAGACGAATCGACGCCTCGGCGCCTGGTCCTGAAGAATCCCGGGCCTTTTGGGCGGGCTCGTGCGTGAAAACAGCATGTTGGAGCGCGGGATCGATTCCGCGCCAAGCAATGTTGCCGCGGCCTTTCCGGCGAGGGCGGCTCAAGTCCACTGGTTGATCTGGATGATCGCCGGCGTCAGAATGGCGGCGAACAGGCCGGGCAGAAAAAATATGATCATCGGCACGGTCAGCGCGGGCGGCAGCGAGGCGGCCTTTTTCTCGGCGGCGTTCATGCGCGCGTCGCGGCTTTCCTGCGACAGAACGCGCAACGCGGCGCCCAGCGGCGTTCCATAACGCTCGGCCTGCACCAACACCGTGACAAGCGCGCGGATGGACTCCAATCCGGTGCGGGCGCCCAGATTCTCAAACGCCGTGCGGCGATCCGGCAAATAGGACATTTCCGCGGCCAGCAGCGTCATTTCCTCGGCCATCGGGATGGATTCGGTTCCAACCTCCATGCTGACCTTGCGAAACGCATGTTCGATCGACATGCCCGATTCGACGCAAATCAGCAGAAGATCGAGCGTATTAGGGTAGGCGCGCTCCATCGACTTCTTGCGCTTGGCGATCGTATTGGACAGGAAGATCTCGGGCGCCTTGATGCCCAGATACATCGCCCCGATGGCGATGCCGAATTTCATCAGCGCCGGCTTGTCCCAATGCAGGAGCACAAACAGATAGAGCAGGGCGGTCAGAAACAGCGCGACAGGAGTCACGAGGCGAAAGAACAAGAACGTATATTCGGCCCCAGCGCCGCGGTAGCCAGCCATCGCAAGCTGCATCTTGGCCCGTTCGGTTCCCAGCCAGCTCGTCAAATTCAACTTGTCGACGACGTTCTTGAACAGCCGCTTCGGCGCGACGCGCAACGCCGCCTTGGTCTGACCGACGGCCATGCGCTCGCGTTCGCGCTGGCGGATCCGCTCTCTCTCGGTGCTCACCGCTTTCATGCGGCGGCCAAGATTATCTGTCTGAAGCAGCGGCATCGCCAGGGTCAATACGGTCGCCGCGCAGCCGAGAGCCACCAGCAGGCCCGCCATGAAGCGCCCGTCGCTCAATTTCTCGATCAGCAAATCAAGCATGGTGTTCGCCCGTTCAGAAGTCGAAAGCGATCATTTTCTTCATCATGGCTATGCCGATCCCCATCCAGGCCATAGCGACGCCCGCGACGATCTTGCCATGCGTGGTTGTCCAGAGAAGGCTGACATAGGCCGGGCTCGACACATACAGCAGCGCCACGACGACGAACGGCACGATGCCGATGATCGCCGCCGAGGCTTTCGCCTCCATCGACATGGCGCCGATCTTTCCCTTCATCTTCTTGCGCTCGCGCAAGACGCGCGAGAGATTGCCTAGCGCTTCGGAAAGATTTCCGCCCGCCTTCGCCTGAATGTTGATGACGATGGCGAAAAAATTGGCCTCGGTGACCGGCACCCGCTGGGCGAGGCGGTCGACGGCTTCGCCCAGCGACAGACCCATCGCCTGCGTTTCGACAATCATCCGAAACTCGCTTTTCGCTGGCTCGGAGGCTTCGTTGGCGATGATGCGCAAGCAGTCGCCGAGGGGCAGGCCCGCCTTGACGCCGCGCACGATGATGTCGATCGCGTTCGGAAATTCGGCGACGAATTTGCCGATGCGCCGTCTGCGCAATTGCGCGAGGACGAAGTTCGGCAGGCCAAACACGCCGATGATCGCCGCCGGACCGGCGATGTAGAGACTGCCGGTCGCCAGATACGCCAGAAACGCGGCCGCCAGGCCGGAGATCGCCGAAATGATCATATACTGCCGCCGGGTGATGGAAAGCCCGGCCTGCTGAATCTTCGTGTCCAGATTCAGACGCTTGCGGCTGTTCTTCTTTTCCAGTTCCTTCAGGCTATCGGTGATCTGCTTCTTGCGCGCGGTCTTTTCGATCGAATTGTCTTTGACCTTGGTGCCGCCGCCCTGCAAGGCGGCCTGCCGCTTCTCGGCTCGCGAATCCCCGGAAACGAAGACGAATGCAAGACCGCCCAGCGCAAGGGCGACCAATCCGGCCATGATTATCGGATGGCTCACCACGGCCCAAACTCCTATGGTTGACGCTCAGGCGTTCGCCGGAAGCTCGGAGGCGTCGAGAGCCGCCGCCAGCCGCTGCTCCTCGCCAAAGTAGCGCGCCCGGTCCCAGAAGCGCGGCCGCCCAATTCCGGTCGAGCGGTGACGGCCCTTCAGCTTTCCTTGCGCGTCCTCGCCTAACAAATCGTAAACAAAAAGGTCCTGGGTGATGATGACCTCGCCTTCCATGCCCATCACCTCCGTAATGTGGGTGATGCGCCGCGATCCGTCGCGCAGGCGCGCCGCCTGCACGATGACGTCGATTGATGTGGTGATCATCTCGCGGATCGTGCGCGACGGCAGCGAATAGCCGCCCATGGTGATCATCGACTCGATGCGGCTGAGCGCCTCGCGCGGCGAGTTGGCGTGCAGCGTGCCCATCGAGCCGTCGTGGCCGGTGTTCATGGCCTGCAACAGATCAAAGGCTTCGGGGCCGCGCACTTCGCCGACGATGATCCGCTCGGGCCGCATACGCAGGCAATTCTTGACGAGATCGCGCATCGTCACCTGGCCGGTGCCTTCGAGGTTCGCCGGACGCGTCTCCAGCCGGACGACATGCGCTTGCTGGAGCTGCAGTTCGGCCGCGTCCTCGCAGGTGATCACCCGCTCGTCGCCGTCGATGTAATTCGTCATGCAATTCAAAAGCGTCGTTTTGCCCGAACCCGTGCCGCCGGAAATGACGACATTGCAGCGCACGCGGCCGATGATCTTCAGGATCTCGGCGCCGGCCGGCGAAATGCTGCCGAAGCGAGTCAGCTGATCGAGCGTCAGCTTTTCCTTCTTGAACTTGCGGATCGTCAACGCGGCGCCGTCTATGGCCAGCGGCGGGGCGATGACGTTGACGCGCGAGCCGTCCATCAACCGCGCGTCGCAGATCGGCGAGGCCTCGTCGACCCGCCTGCCCACCTGGCTGACAATCCGTTGGCATATGTTCATCAGTTGCGCGGCGTCGCGGAAGCGGATGTTGGTCAATTGGATCTTGCCCGCCACTTCGATGAAGCATTTGCCCGGGCCGTTGACCATGATGTCGGCGATGTCGTCGCGCGCGAGCAGCGGCTCGAGCGGACCGAACCCGAGCACGTCGTTGCAAATATCGTCGAGAAGATCCTCCTGTTCGGCGATCGACAGGACGAGATTCTTGATCGTGACGATCTCATGGACGATGTCGCGGATTTCCTCGCGCGCGCTGTCGGGATCAAGCTTCGACAGCGCGGACAGATCAATGGCCTCGATCAGAGCGCCGAAGATCATGCTTTTCGTCTGGTAATAGCTGTCGGGGCGCCGTTCCGTCTGCGCGCTCACGAGCGGCGCCGCGGGCAAGGGCTGCGCCGGCGTCGGGGCGAGCTTCATCGAAGCAGGATCCAGCGCGCGGGATGGTCCCGCGGGCTGTGCGACAACGCTTGGGTTCGAACGCTTACCGAACATCTCGATCCGTCCTTGCGCCTTCAATCCATGAAACTAGGCCGGCCTGGGTTCAGCCTGCCGATCGGCTGGACCCCGTGGTTGCTGTCTGTCGTCGCCCGTTGGTCAGAACGCTTGCCTTCGCGCCACTGGCTCGGCGATGGACTTCGAACGCCCTCGGCGGGCGCATTCACGCTCTCTTGCGTCCGAGTTTGGCCATCAGCGGCTCAAACAAGCCGCGCTTCGACTTGCGGACCTCGCTCTTGCCGGTGACCGCGCGGGCGAGATCGGCGAATATTTCCGCGATCTTGCCGTTGGCGTCGATCTCCGCGATCATTTGGCCGTTGTTGGCCGCCGCGCCAAACAGTTTGGCGTCATGCGGGATCACCGCCACCGGCTCCAGCTCGACCGTCTTTGCGAAATCGGCGACGGCGATTTCCGGGCGCTTCAGCAGACCCACGCCGTTGATGATGAGATTCGGGCGGCGGTCGTTGGGACGCGCGCTGCGTATGTTGTCGAGCACGTTCTTGGTGTTGCGCAGATTGGCCAGATCGGGCGCGGCGACGATCATCACTTCATCGGCCCCGACGAGCATCCGGCGCGTCCAGGCGGTCCAGGCGTGCGGCAAATCGAGAATGATGCACGGCGTGGAGGCGCGCATAACGTCGATTATCGAATCGAAGGCGGTCTCCGGGAAGTCATACAGGCGGTCGAGCGTGGCCGGGGCGGCCAGAAGACTCAGGTTGTCGCTGCATTTGGAAAGCAGGCGATCCACCAGATTGGAGTCCACGCGATCCGGCGCGAAAACCGCTTCGGCGATGCCCTGCGGCGGATCCTGATTGTAGTCGAGCCCGGCTGTTCCAAACCCCAGGTCGAGATCGGCGATGACGGTGGACGTATCCAGGCCGCTGGCGATGGACCAGGCCACATTGTGCGCGATCGTCGACGACCCGACGCCGCCTTTGGCGCCGATGACGGCCACGACGCGGCCCACGGGAGTGGCTCCCGGCGCGCTGTAGAGATGCGCAACGGCTTGCACGAATTCCATGACGCCGAATGGCGCCACCAGATATTCGCTCACGCCGCGCAGTATCAGCTGGCGATAGAGAACAATGTCATTGACCTTGCCGCAGACGATGACCTTGGTGCCGACGTCGCAAAACTGCGACAATTCGTCGAGCTGGCCGACCAGCGCAGCGCGGTCGTGCGTCGCCTCCAGCACAATCAGATTGGGCGTGGGGGCGATGCGATAGGCTTCGACCGCCGCCGGGGCGCCCCCCATGTGCAATTTGACGTGCGCCTTGTTCATGCGACGATCGGCGATCGCCGCCTGAACGATCGCCGCAACCTCCGGCGTCTCGCAAAAGGCCTGAATCGAGATTCTCGGCACCGGGCCGATCTGCTGGGTCCCCGGGGCCTCTTTCGCCGCGACGACGGCGTCGTCTTCGGTTTGCGCGATCATCGCTCAGTTCCCCCCGACTTGGCCGATCGGCGTCAACTGGACCGACCAGGCTGTGCCGGGGTCTTGGCCCTGACGCACGTCGTTGATCGCTCGCAGGCGCATCTGCACGTCGCTTGGACCAAGCGCCCGCGCGCGCACGAAATCCCGGGGATCGTCGACCTGCGCCGCCAACACCGACTGGGTCGCGCAGCCGAAATTCCAGTAAGACTCATTGTTCCAGCCGTCAGTTGATCCGCCGGAGGCGAGATCGAGCGGCCACTGGCCGCAGCGTGAAACCACTTCCGCCTTGACGCCCCGGAAGCTCAGCCGGATCGGCGAGGCGAGGGAAGCGTCGGCGACATGATAGCTGCCCAAGCCGATCGGGCCGCGCAGCCCCGTCGAAGCGAGGACGCGGCGGATTTCGTCGACAGCCGCGTGCATCCCATAACCGCCGGCCGACGGCGCCAGGATGATGATCCTTCCGCCGCCAATTGCCTGGTAGCGGGCGGCGAAGCTTCGGATGTCGTCGACCGATCCCGGATCGAGCTTGCCCTGGCCGACGGGAAAGACGTCGAGCGTCGTGGGCGACGGCGTCAGTACGATGGGATGACGATCATGATAATCGTCCGACGTCATTGAGGCGGTCGCCAAAGAGTCGGTCGTGCATCCGGCGAGCGAAATCGCCGCGGCGGCGGCGAGGCAAATCGCGCCAAAATTCGAGGCTTTCAGCGACGATAGGGCGGGCTTGAAAGACATGGCAGGTTTCTCTCTCGATTAATGCGCGCGGCAAGGGCGGCCGGCGCACCGTCAGTCGTTGATGAAGCCGACTTTGCCGGAATAGTTTTGGATCCGTTGCGAATTTCCTGAAGTCGAATAGAGACGATTCACGCGGCCCAGAAGCCAGGTTTGCGGA
>JBEKSH010000016.1:0-11142 GCA_049517235.1 Roseiarcus sp.
GACTGTCGCGGCGGCGACGCCGATCGCCATGCCCAGCAGCGTGTTCGGCGCCAGGTATTTGATGGTCATCGCCGCGCCATACGCGCCGAGCCCGAAATAGGCGGCGTGGCCGAACGACAGGACGCCGGTGAAGCCGAGCAGGAAATTGAGCGACATCGCCGCGAGCGCCATCACCACGATGCGCGTCGCGAGCTCGGTATAGCCGCCGATCGCCGCCATCCAGTAGGGCATGGTGAGAAGCACGGCCCAGATCGCGACGTCGACGGCGGCGCGCTTGTTGGTCGCATTCAATGCAGCCTCCCTTCCTCGCCCAGGAGGCCGCGCGGGCGAACCAGCAGCACCAGACCCATCATCACATAGATCACCGCTTCGGTGGCCGAGGGAAAGAACACGGCGGTGAGGCCCGAGGCCAGCCCGATCAGCAGGCCGCCGAGCAGCGTGCCGAGCAAGCTGCCGAGACCGCCGACGATGATCGCCACGAAGCTCGGCATGATCAGCATCGAACCGATGGTCGGCGAAAGACCCAGCAGGCCTGCCGCCAGCACGCCAGCCAGCCCGGCGATGTAAATGCCGATGCCGAAATTGAGGCTGCGCAAGACGCGGACGTTCACGCCAAGCGTGGACACCGTGTCGAGGTCGCGCGTTCCGGCCCGTATGCGCATGCCGAGCCGCGTATAAGTGAGGACGAAAAACAACCCGCCCACCGCGACCGCGACAAGCAGGATCATGAACACGCGATAGCCGGTGAGGAAGAAGAACTGGCTGCTGAGCGGCGTGGTCAGCCAGCCCGGCACCTGAAACGGCACGCTCTGGGCGCCCCAGATCAGCCGCGTCACATCCTCGAAGATGTAAGCGAGCCCGAAAGTCAGCAGCAGGCCGTAAAGCGGGTCGCGCCCGTAAAGCGGGCGGATCATCACCCGTTCAACGGCGAGGCCGACGAACGCCGTGAGAATCGGCGCGACGATCAGCGCGCCCCAGAAGCCGATATAGGGAATGAGCGTGTAGGCGAGATAGGCGCCGAGCGCAAGAAACCCGCCATGCGCGAAGTTGATGACGCCGCTCAGGTTGAGGATCAGCGACAGGCCGAGCGCCATCAGCGCGTAGAAGGCGCCGACGATCAGCCCGTTGAGAACGTTGAAAAGGATGAGCTGCGTCATGGGCGGCCGTCTGTCCGCGGCGCGATATCGTCGATGAACGCGCGCCGATGCGGACGGCGGGCGAACCGCGCCGGCGGCGCGGCGCTCGCCAATCCGCTGTCGAGCGAGGCGAGCAAAGCCGCCTGACGCCGCTTCACGCGGGCCATGTCATCTTGCAGCCGCTCTCTTCGACCGAGCTGGCGATCTCGGCGCCCTTGGCGATATCGGTGACCTTGAACAGATCGTCCGGCGCGTCGCCGCCCGCCTGGGCGTTGCCGACATAGAGGTCGCCGATCAGCTGGTTCTGGCCTGCGCGGTAGAACGGCGCGTTCGGCATCAGGCCGATTTCCGGCGGCAACTCGAAACCCTGCAAGGCCTTGGCCATCGCCACCGCATCCAGGGATTTGGCGCCGGCCGCGGCCAGCGCGCATGTCCAGACAGAGACGAATCCGAACCAGGTGCGGGCGGTGGGCACGCGGCCCGTGCGCTTCTTGATGGTGTCGACGAATTCCTCGACATGCGGCACGCCCGGCTGCTTCCAGTACCACTCCATCACCCACGTGCCGATGCGCGCCTCCGGCGGCAGGCCCTCCAGCGCCTCGAGCTCCTGCTGGGCGCCCGCGAGATGCAGCTTCTTGTCGAGCCCGAACTGCACGGCCTGCTTCAGGGCGTTGACCATGTCGTCGCCCTGCGTCAGGAAGAGGATGACATCGGGATTGGCCGATTGCGCATTGATGAGGTACGACGAAAAGTCGACGGTGCCGAGCGGCGTCAGATCTCCGCCCACCCGGGCGCCGCCGAGCGCCGCGCCGGCCTTCACCAAGCCCGATTCCAGCGTGTGGCCATAGGCGTAGTCCGGCGTGATGTAATACCATTTCTTGCCGTATTTGTTCACCAGCGTGCTGGCGACTGCGGCGGCCTCCATCTGCGTGGTGTTGCAGACGCGGAAGACGTTCCAGTGGCACGACGCCCCGGTGATCGCGTCGGTATGGCCGCCGGGAACAACGTGCAGGATTTTCTTTTCGTTGGAGACCTGCGCCATCGCGAGAGCGAGCGCCGAGTTGACGTTGCCGAGCAGGAAATCGACCTTGTCGCCGTCGATCAGCTTGCGGGCCTTCTGGACGGCCGTGCCGGCGTCGCCGCTGGTGGAATCCTCGACGATCAGCTCGACGTTGCGGCCGAGAATGCCGCCTTTGGCGTTGATCTGCTCGACCGCCAGCTGGCAGCCGATCAGTTCGTTCTTGCCCGGCCCGGCATAGGTGCCGGTCAGCGGGTTGTCGAGACCGATTTTGACCGCGTCCGCGGCGCGCGCGCGCAGCACGAACGGACTGGCGAGCTGCGCGGCGCCGACCACAAGACCCGCCTTCAGCAGACCGCGGCGACCCACGCCGCCTCTTGAGCTGGTGATGGACACTTCTTTCCTCCCTCGACGATTCGCAACGACCGGGCGGCGCTTGCCCGGCCGCTTTCGGCTGATTTTGTTCGTTGATAATCGATCAGTCATGTCCGGACGACGCGCACAGGTCAAGGGTTTCTTTGGCCGTATTGCGTTCAGGCGCGGCGCTATCGGCTCGCGGCGATCGCAACGGCGCGCCCCGGATTCAAATAGCTCAGGCGCGGCGATCGCGCGATTCGTCATTTCGGCCGCTCTGGCCGCGCCGAGCCCGCGGCGCTTGACTTGCGCCCGCGCCGTTGCGCTTTATCGCGGTCGCCCGCGACGCAATCCATCCGGATTCTTGTTTTGGACACGTTGATCAAAGCGCTGCTCGCCTGCGTCATCGGCCTGGTCGGGGGACTCTGGGCGACCGTGTTGAGCCTGCGCAATGCGCGCGGATTCGACGCGGCGACGATCGGCCCGTGGACGGTTTCGGAGAAGGCGGGCGCCGTCGACGCCGACCCTTATACGCGCGCCGCCATGGAGCGAAGCGGCGAAATCCCGCTGGCGCTCGGCGAGGGCCTGCAATTCATCGCCCGCACCGACGACAACGGCGCGGCGCTGAATGCGCGCTGCGCCTATCTGGTCGGCCGGGCGACGCCGCCGACGCGCTATTGGACCTTGAGCCTGATCGACTCGCAAGGCTTTCCGGTTGAGAATCCTACGCGGCGATACGGGTTTCGATCGAGCGAGATTCTGCGCGCCGCCGATGGAGGCTTCATCATCGCGGTTTCGGCGAGCGCGCATGCCGGCAATTGGCTGCCCATTGGATCGAACGGCCGCTTCGCGCTGGCGCTTCGTCTATACGATTCGCCCCTTGGCGCGACGGCGGGCGCGATCGAAAGGGATGCGATGCCGCGCATCACAAGGGAAAGCTGCCCGTGAATCTTGGTCGGCGCTTGATCGATGTCATGACCGTCGTCCTTAGCGCGGCGATGATCGCCGCGCTGGTGCATATCGCGGCGATCCTGGTCATCCCGCTCTACGCGACGCGCGACGCCTTTGCGCGGTTGAGCTCGCTTGGGCCGGTCAATGCGACGATCGCGCTCGAACAGCCGGGTCCGCAGGCGCGGCGGCTCCCCTATCGCGATCCGGCCGTCGCCAGCGCCTTCTGCCGCTTCGACCTGGCGGCCGGTCCCGTGCGCGTGAGGGCGCCGGCGGACGGCTCGGGATTCATCTCGCTGTCGTTCCATACGCGCCGCGGCGGCATCTTTTATGCGATCACCGACAAGGCGGCGACGCATGGCGTGCTGGAGGCTCTGGTCGTCACCGAAAAGCAATTGCGCGCGCTGGAGGCGAAGGACGACGAGGACACGCCGGTGCAGGACCTGCGCGTCGTCTCCACAGCCAAGGAGGGCTTTGTGATGATACGCGCCTTCAGCGAGGAGCCGAGCCTCTATCCGCGCGCCGAAGCCCAGGCGCGCGCGCTGGCCTGCGCGAATGAGGCGATCCCGCCATGATCGCGCGCAGGCTGTGGACTCGCCGTCGCGTTAGGGCGATGCTCGCCCCGCCAGTCGTCTCGACAAGAAAAGCCGCGAGGAACCGCCCGACGTGACTACGCTTCTGTTGACCCATCCGGCGAGCTACGGCCACGAAATGGGCCCCGGCCATCCCGAGCGGCCCGACCGGATTCGCGTCATCGAGCGCGCGCTCGAGGTGGAGGCGTTCCAGTCGCTGGCGCGCGAGCAGGCCCCGCGCGTCTCGCGCTCCGCCTTGCTGCGCGTGCATCCCGAAGCCTATATCGCGGCGATCGAGCAGGCGGCGCCGAGCGAGGGATTCACCCGCCTCGACGCCGACACCTCGATGTCGCCGGGCACGCTGGACGCGGCGATGCATGCGGCGGGCGGCGCGACCTTCGCCGTCGACGAAGTGATGAGCGGGCGCATCGTCAACGCGTTCGTCGCCGCGCGCCCGCCGGGCCATCACGCCGAACGGGCGACGCCGATGGGTTTTTGCTTTTTCAACAACGCCGCGGTCGCCGCGCGCCACGCCCAGGCCGCCCATGGCGCCAAGCGCGTCGCAATCATCGACTTCGACGTCCATCACGGCAACGGCACCCAGGATATCTTCTGGGACGACGCGAGCGTGATGTACGGGTCGACGCATGAAATGCCGCTCTACCCCGGCACCGGCGCGATCAGCGAGCGCGGCGAGCACGGTCAGATCGTCAATGCGCCGCTGCGCGCCGGCGACGGCGGCGACGTGTTCCGCGAGGCGCTCGACACTGCAATCCTGCCGCGCCTCGAGGCGTTCGGCCCCGACCTTGTCGTCATCTCGGCCGGCTTCGACGCGCATCGGCTCGATCCGCTCGGCGGTCTCAATCTGGTCGAGGCCGACTATTCCTGGGTGACCCGCCGGCTGATGGCGATCGCGCAGAAGTGTTGCAACGGCCGCGTGGTCTCCCTGCTCGAGGGCGGCTATGATCTGATCGGTCTGTCTCGCTCGGTCGCCGCCCATGTCGCCGCCCTGATGGGAGCGTGAGGCGGAAGCTCGCGCGGCCCGTCGCGCCTGTCCGCGATGGGGAAAGAACTGGTCGTCAAGCCAAGCGCGGCGCGCTAATCTCGCCTTTTCCGACCATAGGACTGTATCATGCCCGCTGAACCCGCCAGGCCGTATCACGCGCCCGACGCCGCCGTCTTCAAGCCGTCCATCGATCCGCAGACCCGCATCGGCCATGTCCATCTCAAGGTCGCCGATATCGAACGCGCGCTGGCGTTCTACTGCGGCGTGCTCGGTTTCTCGCTGGTCGCGCGCTATGGCGCCGAGGCGGCCTTCATCGCGGCGGGCGACTATCACCACCATATCGGCCTCAACACCTGGGAAAGCCGGGGCGGATCGCCGCCGGCGCGCGGCACGACCGGGCTGTTCCATCTGGCGATCCTCTATCCGACCCGCGCGGCGCTGGCCGACGCGCTACGCCGTCTGGCGACGGCGGGCGTCGCCTTGGACGGCGCCTCCGACCATGGCGTCAGCGAGGCCCTCTATCTGCGCGATCCGGATGAAAACGGCGTCGAACTCTACTGGGACCGCCCGCGCGACCAATGGCCGAAGACGACGAGCGGCGGCATCCAGATGTTCACGCACCGGCTCGACCTGGAAGGGCTGCTGAAGGAGGGGATTTGAGGGCGTCGGCCCGTTCACCTGCTTGCGGGAAGGAGAAAGGCGCCGTTTCAATTCGACGGACGCGGGCGGCTAGCCCGGCCGTGACCTCAAAACCGCGCTTTTGCGTCAAAAGGAACCCAAAAGGACCGAAAATGGCGCATCCGACCGACGCTAAGTCCTTGATATTGAGCGGCGCGGAGCGCCGCAGGCTTCCGCGAATCGGGACATATCAAGGGTTTAGGCGCCATTTTCCATCTGCGCCGCATTTTTTGGGGAATTATATACTTGACTCCCTCGATTTTTTGGGCTACATTTAGGCCAGAAATTGAGGGATATGACGCCATGTCCAAGAGCACCATTTCCACCTTCCAACTCTTCGCGATGGTCCCGGATCAGGAAACGGCGCGCGTCTACCTTGAACGTCGCCTTTGGCCGAATGGTCCGCGCTGTCCGGTCTGCGGCACGGGCGAGCGCATCACGGCGCGCAAAGAGGGCTTCTACCGCTGCAATCAATGCAAAGAGGACTTCACGGTCCGCACCGGGACCATTTTTGAACGCTCGCACGTTCCGCTGCACAAGTGGATTTACGCGATGTATCTGCTTGTGACGGCTCGCAAGGGCATTTCGAGCATGCAGTTGGCGAAGGAAATCGGGATCACGCAAAAGTCGGCGTGGTTCGTTTTGCACAGGCTGCGCGAGGCATGCGGTCCTAACTTCGTCAAACTGCGCGGTATTGTCGAAATCGATGAAACCTACGTTGGCGGCAAGGAAACGAACAAGCACGAGGCTAAAAAGCTCAAGGCTGGTCGCGGCGCGATTGGCAAGACGGCGGTGCTCGGCATGCGCGAACGCGGTGGTAAGGTCGTCGCGGCGCCTATCGCCAGTGCGAACAAAGCGACGATCCGCAAGGCTATCGTCGAATGCGTCGAGGCGCGCGCCGAACTGCACACGGACGAGTCGGTCGTTTATGCCGAAGTCGAGGGCATGGCTTACGCTCACCAAACGGTCAATCACAGCGCCGGTGAATACGTGCGCGGCAACGTGACCACGAATGGAATTGAGAGTGTCTTCGCCGTTCTTAAGCGCGGCCTTGTCGGCGTCTATCATCAAGTGAGCCCGAAGCACCTTGCACGCTACGTTGATGAATTTTCGTTTCGACTGAATGAGGGCAATGTCAAGCATCACACCCTTGCACGGCTCGATAGCTTTATCGACGGGACCGCCGGCAAGCGCCTCACATACAAGGGGCTGATCCAATGACAAAGCCGCCAGAGAACGTGCCAAAGGCATTGGACACCATCGCAGATGTCGTGCTCGCCTATCGGCCGAAGCCAAAATCGAAGCCCGGGAAGAAGCGCAAGAAGCGCGCCGCAAAGATCGCGAAAGAGAAGCCGCCTTCGCTCGATTTGCGTTAGTCATTTGGAATCTCTTCTAGGCCTTTGCGGCAGACAAAATAGCAAATAGACAAATACAAGAGCATTCCCCGCAGCGCCTATGGCGAACGTTATGATCGTCAATGTTGATACAGCGCTAGAGTATGGCCGCTGGTTTTGCGCAGTGGGATTGCTTGCCGCGAACGTAGCCGTCTGGCGTGGCGTATACTTAGAAAACGAAAAATTTCCAGAAGAAACCAAGGATGCTGGATGGAAATTGTTGCTTATCGGATTAGCTGCGGAAGCAGCAATAGGATTTGCTCTATTTTCAATAGACACGGCGATAAGCATACGACAACAATTGGTCATATCTACCGCCGCTTCGGAGATAGAAAGGCTAAAGTCGGAAAATCTCGCGTTCGAAAAAATACTCCTGCCAAGACGCGTATTTGTAATTCCGAAAGAGAAATATTTTCTCATCAACGATTTGGACAAATTCAAGGGAACCCCTGTAATGTTGCAGGTAGTTCCTGACTTTGAAGCGAAGGTACTAGCAAACGACATTTTTGCAGTGCTGACTGGAAGTGGTTGGGTTGTGCAATATGTTGATTCTACTGGTTCAAACTTAGAACCACAGTCAATCTCGGAAGGTGTCAGTGTCCACACCAACAAAGCCTCTATAAGACCATATTTAGCGAACAGCGGTTCATCTGCGGGCAATGCCGTAGCCAGTTGGCTAGATGGCGCAAACGTCAACCCAACCGGAGTGCCCCACTGGGAAGACTTGTCGCCTTGGAATGGAACACCCGGATATCTGAAATTCAACGCACCGGACAACGTTGTATTGGTGACGGTCGGAATGAAGCCAGTCGCCGCCATGCTCGGGCGATCATCGTTCACGATAAACGTGGTGAACCCCAACAATCCTATAAAATAGAAAACGCCGACCTGTCGCCCCACGCCATGCCAAAAACGGGTGAGGGAGTCAAGTATATAATTCCCATTTTTTGCTCGAAATCGGCGCCCGAAATTCTCAGGGCGCCCTTCGCGAGGATCGGCAAAGCCGCTTTCGGCGGCGAACCCGGATCGGTGTTGATGGTCTCATGGGGTCCCTCGCCGGTCAATGTTTTGTCGAATAACAATGACTCGGATGTGGAGTGCACCGTAATGCTAGGGTACTGACGGGGTCACCGTAATTCTGTTACCGTTCATTTTCCTCAGCAAATATTTTGCTAAATGTCTCGGCGCATTCATTGCATATGAAAACGGCGGGACCTGCTCCAAGTCGAACGCCTGGCGGTCGGCGACCGCAAAACGAACATTCGTTTTGTTTAGCGTCATTGATTTCGACCGACGCCTTTGAGCCCGTTTCCTTCCATAGATGCGAAATGGCGATATGCAATGTGCCAAGACATGCCTCGGCGGCCTCGTCTTGTTTCAACGCCTTGAAAATTTGCCTTCCAGAAAAACTCAAGTCCAATAGCTGTTCGTAATCTCCTTTAGACGCAGCCGCTTGCCAGACGGTGACAATGTTTCGAAATAGCTGCTCAATATCTTCGCTCATATTCTCGGATCTCCTACAATACCAGGCCCGAATATTGTTGTGCTTCCTCCCTCGCATGCCTTTAGAGCCATTTTGCATGGGATTACGGGATTACGCTGACGCGCGCCTTTCTCCCTTTTTGCCAGCCGCGCCATACCCTCTCCCAGGCCCGGATCGCCCGCATTGTCGTCCCCGTCCCACCGCGACGCTCCGCAGAATTAGGGCGAAGTGGAGCCGCCATAATGCCACTGCTTCGGCCGCGCGTCACGCGCCTCCCGAGGCCGCCGTCCGAGTCCCGATCTGGCGAACCTCCTGTCCGTTCTTGAGGCATCCCAGCCCAATCAGCGTATCGCGCACCGCCGCGTCGAGCGGCGTCGCCGGCAGGGCGCTTCCCAGGAAGGCCTTGAGCTTGCCGCCGTCCAGCGCGATCGACCTGGCCCAGAGGGTGCGCATTTCCGCCATTTCGCGGAACAGCCGGACGAACGGCTGCAAGGCGACGATCAGCGGCCAGGGAAACGGCCAAGCGCGCAGCCGCGGCTTGCCGGTCGCCCTTCGGATCGCCGCCGCCATTTCGCCGGCCGCCAATTGATGGCCGGCGAAATGAAACACCTCGAAATCGGCGAGTTCGCTCTGGCGATCGATCAGCCGCGCGATCGTCTCGCCGACGTCCGGGAGATAGGCCCAGGCGTGGCTGGCGCCGCGCCGCGCGGGATCGACGATCCGCTTGACCGGCGCGCCCGGGCGCACCATCGCTGCGGAGAAATAGCTGTTGGAAGTGGTCCTCGGGCCGAAGAAGTCCCCCGCCCGAACGATCAGCACCGGCGTCCCGCCGTCCGCCGCCGCTTTCAAGCGCTGCTCCATCGCGACCCTGATCGCGCCCTTGCGGGTCGACGGATGCTGGGGCGAACTTTCGCGTAGCGTGGGAAAGGCGTCGGCGCCGAAATTGTACACCGTGCCCGGAAGCACGATGCGCGCTTTGACCGCTTTGGCCGCGGCGATCGTGTTGTCGAGCATCGGCAGCACGAGCTTGTCCCAGTCGCGATAGCCCGGCGGGTTGGCGGCGTGAACGATCAGGGATGCGCCTTGGGCGGCGCGCAGCACGTCGGCCGCGTTCATCGCATCGCCGGCGACCCATTCGACGCCAGCGCTTGGCGGCTGCGGGCGGCGGGTGAGGCCGCGCACCGACCAGCCGTGACGCGCCAGCGCGGCGGCCGTCTCGCCGCCGATTCCGCCGGCGGCGCCGACCACAAGAGCGATTCTGTCGGTGGACGTGGACATTGGCTTCTCCTTGCGCATTGGGTCGAAACGACCTTGAAGGCGAGTATCCTCCTCCGTTAGCCCTTCGTGAATTGTCTAATGTTCTGCATCGGCTATACATATCTGTATGACTGAGCCCGACTGGAGCCACTACAACGCGTTTCGGGCCGTTTTGCGCGAGGGCAGCCTCTCGGGCGCGGCGCGGGCGCTGGGCCTCGCGCAGCCGACGCTCGGGCGTCAGATCGCCGAACTGGAGCGCGCGCTCGGCGCCGCGCTGTTCATTCGCTCGCCGCGCGGCCTGCTGCCCACCGATGCGGCGCGCGACATCGCCCCGCACGCCGAAGCCATGGCGGCGGCGGCCGGCGCGATCCTGCGCGCGGCGTCCGGCGGAACGAGCGACGCGGCGGGCGTCGTGCGCGTCACGGCGAGCGACATCGTCGGGGCCGAAGTGCTGCCGCCGCTGCTCGCGCAGTTCCGCCGCGCCAATCCCGGCGTGACGATCGAACTCGCGCTGTCCAATCGCGTCGAGGACCTGCTGCGCGGCGAAGCCGATATCGCGGTGCGGATGGTGCGACCGAGCCAGGAAGCGCTGGTGGCGCGGCGCATCGGGACCGTGGGTCTCGGGCTCTACGCCCATCGGGCCTATCTGGCGGCCGCCCCGCCGCTCACGACCCTCGCCGCGCTGGCGCGCGATCACGCGCTGATCGGCTTCGATCGCGAAACGCCCTTCCTGCGCGAGCTGATCGCCCGCCTGCCGGTCGGGCGCGACCAGTTCGCGTTGCGGTGCGACAACGACCTTGCGCAACTGGCGGCGATCCGCGCCGGCTTCGGCACCGGCTTCATCCAGCACGGCGTCGCCCGCCGCGATCCCGACCTGATCGCCGTCTTTCCCGGCGAGATCGGCTTTTCCCTGGAAATGTGGCTCGCGCTGCACGAGGATCTGCGCGCCAGCCGGCGGTTGCGGCTAATGATGGATCATCTGGCGACCGGTCTGGCCGACTATGTCGCGCGTTCGCAGCCGTGAGAATCAAGTCAGGCGAGGCCCATCTGCTTCTCCATGAACGCGACATATTGCTCGTCGGTCATCTTCGCGCGCGCGGCGAGCTAAGGCGACGGCGTCCTCGCCCACGACATAGCGGGTCTGGCGGGTTCCGTCGGTGGCGGCCGCGTCAATGCCTTCCGCAAGATATTCGCTGGTGGAGCGATTGGCTCGGCGCGCGCCGAAAGCGGCGGCTACTTTGGCGACCGTCGCGGCGTAGGGGTGGTCGTCGCCGCTGAAGGTCAGCGCGAGCGAAC
>JBEKSH010000017.1:0-10691 GCA_049517235.1 Roseiarcus sp.
CGCGCGGCATGCGTTTGACGCCGGCGACGCTCGGCGGCGTTGTCGGCGAATGGGTCGAGCCGGAGAACGGCGGCGTCGAAGCGACGCTGCTCTATCTGCATGGCGGCGGCTATATCGGGATGTCGCCGCGCACCCACCGCGCTCTCACCGGCGGTTTCGCGCTGCGCGGCTTTCGCGTCTTCGCCGCCGACTATCGCCTGGCGCCGGAACATAGATTTCCCGCGGCGCTCGACGACGCCACCGCGGCCTGGCGGGCGCTGCGCGCGCAGGTCGTAGGTCCCATCTTCGTCGCCGGCGACTCGGCGGGCGGCGGGCTCTGCGCCGCCCTCCTGCTCAACATGCGCGACCATCGCGAGAAGGGGCCCGACGCGGCCTGCCTGTTCTCTCCGTGGACGGATCTGGCCGGGACCGGCGCCTCGCTGAAAACCAACCGCCATCGCGATCCGATGGTCGTCGCCGACGGCATGCAAGCGGTCGCCGCCGCCTATGTCGGCGCGGCCGATCCGCGCACGCCGCTGATTTCGCCGATTTATGGCGATCTCGCCGGGCTGCCGCCGCTGTTGATTTTCGTCGGCGACAGCGAAATCCTGCTCGACGACGCCCGGCGCCTGGCCGAACGCGCTCGCGCGGCGGGGGTCGCCGTCGAACTGCGCGTCTATCCCGACATGCCGCACGTCTGGCCGTTCCTGAGCGCGATCCTGCCCGAGGGCCGGCAGGCTCTCGACGAGGCGGCGGCGTTCCTGTTCGCCTCGGCGCCTCCGGCAGCCGCGTCGCCCACCGGCGCGCCCGCCTCGAGGGCCACGGCTTCTTCAGCGGGCTGAGGCGGGCGCCTTGGCCAAATCACGACCGCCGCGCCGCCTCGGCCGGGAAATAGGGCCAATCGGCTCCCCTGCCTGCGACCGATTGTCGCTCGCCTTTGCGAAATGTCGCGCGTTGAGGCATACGGTCGCCCAGGGGCGAAACGCGGGAGGATCGCGCATGCGGCAAACGGGGATGTTCAACACCGACTTCGGCGCCGAGGGCTTCGGCTTTGCGGAGCTGGCGGCGGTTCACTGGAATCTCCAGGCGCCGCAACTTTACGGCGAGGCGCTGCAGCGCTTCGAGGCGCGAATCGCCATGGGCGGGGCGCTGGTCGCCGAAACGGGCGTCCACACCGGACGCAGTCCGAGGGACAAGTTCATCGTCCGCGACCCGACGACGGAAAGAACGGTGTGGTGGGACAATAACGGCGCGATGTCGCCCGAGCATTTCGATCGGCTGCTCGCCGATTTCATCGAACACGCCAGGGGTCGCGAATTGTTCGCGCAGGACCTTTACGCCGCCGCCGACCCGTCGGCCCGCGTCAGGACGCGCGTCTTCACCGAGTTCGCCTGGCATTCGCTGTTCATTCGCAACCTGCTGATCCGGCCCGAGCTCGAGGAACTCGATTCCTTCGTCCCGGACCTGACGATCGTCGTGCTGCCGTCTTTCCGGGCCGACCCCGATCGCCATGGCTGCCGCAGCGACACCGTGATCGCCTGCGATTTTTCCCGCCGCATCGTGCTGATCGGCGGCACCAGCTATGCCGGCGAGATGAAGAAATCGGTGTTCACCTATCTCAACTTCACGCTGCCTGAAGCCGGCGTCGTGCCGATGCACTGCTCGGCCAATTCAGGGGGCCGCAATGAAGTGGCGGTGTTCTTCGGCCTGTCGGGCACCGGCAAGACCACCCTTTCGGCGGATCCGACAAGAATCTTGATTGGCGACGACGAACACGGCTGGGGCCGCCACGGCGTGTTCAACTTCGAGGGCGGCTGCTACGCCAAGGCGATCCGCCTGTCGCGCGAGGCGGAGCCCGAAATCTACGCGACGACGGAGCGTTTCGGAACGGTGATGGAAAACGTCACGCTGGACCCCGTCACCGGCGCCCCCGATTTCGACGACAGCGGCAAAACCGAAAACACCCGCATCGCCTATCCCCTCGATTTCATCGCCAACGCCTCGGCGAGCGGGCGCGACGGCCACCCCAGAAACATCGTCATGCTGACCTGCGACGCGTTTGGCGTGCTGCCGCCGATCGCCAAGCTCGATCCGAGCCAGGCGATGTATCATTTCCTGTCCGGCTATACGGCCAAGGTGGCGGGCACGGAGCGGGGCGTCATCGAGCCGGAGGCGACGTTCTCGACCTGCTTTGGCGCGCCCTTCATGCCGCGTCACCCCTCCGTCTACGGCAATCTGTTGCGCGATCTCATCGAGAAGCACCACGTCGACTGCTGGCTGGTCAATACGGGATGGACGGGCGGCAAATACGGGGTCGGCCGGCGCATGCCGATCCGCGTGACGCGGCGCCTGCTCGCCGCCGCGCTCGACGGCTCGCTCAACCGCGCCAATTTCCGCTCCGATCCCTATTTCGGCCTCGCCGTGCCAACCGCGGTGCCGGGCGTCGAGCCGCATATTCTCGAGCCGATCAAGACCTGGGCGAGCAAGGCGGAATTCGCCGAGGCGGCCCGGCGGCTCGTCGGCATGTTCCGCGAAAATTTCGCGAAATTCGAGAAGCATGTCGACGAGGAAGTGCGCGGGGCGGGGCCGGCCCCGAGGATCAACGCGGCCTGAGGACGGGCGGCGAGACGGATCGCCGCCGAAAGACGCCGGTCAGGCCTTTCGGCGCGATGCGCTTTCGTCCTTCTCCTCGCGTTTGCGAAACCGCAGCACCGCGCCCGGCTGGGCGCTGCGCCCGGCGATCCGCCGGCGCCCGGTGAGCGTCAAGACATAGTGGCCGCGCTCGCTGTCCCAACGCATCAGGTCGTCCTGGACGGCGATCTGGCGGATGATCATCGTGGTCGGATCCTGAACATGAGCCGGGGCCACGTCGCCGAATGTGTCAAGCTTCTTGAGCGCCTCGACGAGCTTGTCGCCAAAAGATTCTGTCATTTTGCGTTCTCCACGATCAAGATGATGGCGCGGTGCCCGAACTGCAAGCTTGGAGCGACCGGGAATCCCGTGCGCGACGGGCGGACGAGCGCCGGACGCGCCGCCAAATCCCTGAGCCAGGTCCCCGTTTGCCGACGATCAGGACGCCGGCCTGCCGCCGCGCGCGCCGGGAATTCCGGCTCATCGCGCTGGCGCACGGTCGCGCGGCGCGGCGCCGCGCGCCGCACGGCTTCGCCCGGTGGACCTGTTCAGCGCCCGGCGCGCAGCGTCAGCGACGCGACGCCCGCGGCGAGGGCGAGGCCGGTCTGCGCCTCGACCGACAGGGGCTGCAGGGTGATCGAGCGGCCGAAGCCGCCGATCAGCGCGTTCGCGCCAACCCCGGCCCCGACGGTCGCCGAAGCGGTGACGCCGACATAGTCGCCCGCCAGCGCGCCGCGCCTTGTCCCCATGGTCGGCGCCAGAACGTCCCAGGCCAGAACGCCCTTGTTGGTCTGGCCGATGTCGAGGCCGAACTTCTTGATCGTGCCGTAATAGCGCTCCGTGAATCCACGCAGCGAGCGGTAACTGCAGCGCATTTCCTTGCTGGAGGCGACGATGAGGCCGAGGCCCGCCGCGACATCGCAGCGCAAGGCGCCGATCTTCACGTTTGCCTGGGCCGCTGCTGGTTGCGCGGACGCAATGGCGGCGATCAGGGCGGCGACGCATGAAATGGCGCGAATGTTCATCGATTTCTCCTCTTGTTCCGTCAAACGGAGCGACGCGATCTTGCGATTAAGACTGGTTTGCGTTTTTCTGCCGCAGGAGCGCCAACGCTGCGCGTTCGTTTTCATTAGAGGCGTCACGCGATGCCCCGTCAAGTCGCGAGACCGACTGCGCGAGATCGACACCCAAGCCTGACTTCCGGCACAAGCTCATGTTCGGGGGCTTTCTCGTCAGCGTCATTGATGCATTTCCCCTCCGGAAAGCGATGAATTTCTGCTGCGGCGTTGACAGCCCCCCGCGGCGATCGTCGTGTATAAAGGTTCCGCGGAAGGGCTTCGGCCATACGGGAGGGCGTAACGTGGCATCACTGCTTCTGGTGGCGGCTCTCGCGACGTCGTTGCCGACGGTCGACATCAATGGCATATGCCGCAGCGCCCAGGCGGCGGCGCTTCCTGAGGACCGTTCGCGTGCGTTCGACAGTTGCGTGAATGAGGAGCAGGCCGCTCTTAATCAACTCAAACAGAATTGGACGCGATATTCGCGGGTCGCGCATGAGAATTGCGCGGAGTTCGGCGGCATGTCCTTGAGCTACGTTGAACTGCTTACCTGTCTGCAAATGCAATCGGACGGCGATCTTAGCGCAAGTCATCTTCCGAAACCATCGGGCGGCGGTCTCGGGCCGGACCAACTTCACCAGCCAATGGGCGCCGCGCCAAAGATGCCAAAGAGGCTCATGTCGCCAAACGCCAACCCCTGAAGCCCTGATTGGGGCGATTGTCGAACCATCCCGGCTGGAGGCGAGCCCGAAGCGCCAAGTGCGATGGACTGACCTCAAATATCCCGATCGGAGACGCTTTTCACGCAGGGGTCGCGACCCGGTCTATGCTTGATCGCGCCAATTACCGCGCGCGAGCCGCAGGATCGGCGGCGGCCCTTTCCAGAACATAAGTCCGGCGGCGGTCCTGCTCATAGTCGCCGATGCCGGTCCAGTCGGTGATCCCCGTCGCCTTCCAGTCGATCAGGCGCCAGCGAAGCTGGAAATAGTCGCAAAAGAACGTGATCAGGTCGTGATTGGGGATCGACAGAATAGACCGGTATCGCTCCGGCGCCTTCTGTCTCGCCTCATCGCCGGATCTGAGCCTCAAGCGGACGATCGGGCCCTTCCCCTGAACGATCCTCGTATCCAGGACGACGTGTTTGGGCTGGAGCCGAGACAGTTGCTGGAAAAAAAATCGTGGATCGGACTGCTCGAGGAATCCATGACACAAGATGACGTCGAATGCTTTGGGCTCGAACTTGCGCAACGCCGCGGGTATCTCCGAGTTGATGAATCGGTACGACCCCGAATTGACGCCGTATTCGCCGAATGTCTTCTTGGCCGCTTCGATCGGCGCCGGCGATGCTTCTACGCCCACGACATGGGCGGCCCCCGCGTCGAGCGCCGCCAGGCTCCAGAATCCAGAAGAGCTCATAAGGTCGAGCACTCGAGCGCCCTTAAACAATTCGCGGTTGCGAGAGAAGATCGTTTCGTAGCGATGGCGCAATCGGACTGGGTCGGAAGCGCCCGAGACGGAGCCCGCCGCTGCGGCTCTCTTCCTCATGAACCGGTCGTAGCGGTTCGAGGAAGGGGTCGATCCAACTTGATTCATCATACGGCTCCTGTCAAAAAAAATCCGCGCTGGCGGGTTGCGAGGTTGCAATTTGCCCGGCGTGGTTCACCGCCCCGTCGCGCCGCTGCTTCACGGCTCCTTCTGGCGTCGTCGCGGCGGATGTTGGCGGGTCGCGCGGCGGACAAGCCCCGTCCAGCCAAATCCACCACGGACACGACCCGACTCTCAGGGCCGGTGCGCCCCAGCGCTGGGCTCCAGCGAATTCCGCCGGGCGCCGATGGATCGCAAACGCCGGGTTCGCCGAGCCTGTCAAAGTTCCTGTCTGGGTTCCCTCGGGGGCCCGTATAAATCCTTACGGTCCGGTTGGCGGCGCCGACCGCGAGCCTCTCGCCTCCATCGCCGACCCCTTTTCCACCCGCGTCCAACGGGCGAAACTGAATCAATTTCATTGCACTGGATCGATGGTATCTGGAGATGCCTACGGCGCCTTTCTGTTGTTGGAGGCGTATTCTGGCCGCCAGCGAGCACGCTTCCATTCCAGGGCGAGAATTCACGCTGCGAACCACGGATCGAAACGCTCAGGAAAGAAGCGTGACGAATCCGTCCCGTAACCAATTGGGGCGTGCAACTCATCTTCGAGGGCGGCCAAATTCATTAGTTCGGGGACCCTAGGAAAATTTCCGCGCGCACCGCATCCCCTCGCGGCAATTGAAAGGGATCAGGGTTAATTGCGGGAACGGTGGAATCGGGCGAAAGAACCAGCGTCGGGTCCAAGCCGGGAGGGCGTTTCCCAAACGACTCCACTCCGGCTCGCGCAAAGCGCGAGTTCGGTCGTCCGTTCCGCTACAGGGAGGCAACATTGGCGCGCCGCGTCCTCGCATCCCAACTTTGGCCAGCAACTTAAGAAGCCCCTCACCCGATGCTCTCCTTGAAGGAAGAGGATTTTGGTGTAGCGACTGGCCTATCGGGCGTCAAGTTGACGCGTATTCAAGAATGCAGCAAGAGTGATTTCGGCATGGCACAACTTTCTCGCATCGCGATCATCGGAATTGATCGATCGATCCCGGCCAGGTCATAATGAGGCTGCTCGGGCTTCTTGCGCAGGTTTCTGCGCTGCGGCTGGCGATGGCGATTCTAGCCAGCGTGCTCAGCGGCGTTGCCGAATTGGGCGCAATAGTTTGCGTGCTGGAATCGTTCCGCACGGGCGCCGTGCTGTGGTGGCAGTTCGCCTGCGTCGCCTTGTTTTCCGTGGTGATCGGGCGGTATTCCCGCGCGTCGGTCAGCAAGCTGGCGTCGCAATCGATCGTGCGCATGCGCCGGCGATTGGTCAGATCCGTGCTCCATGTGCCGTTGCTGGACCTCGAACGGATCGGACTAACGCGACTGCTGGTCGCCTTCACGGGTGATCTTGTCGGCGTGGCGTCGGCGGTTCGCAATCTCGCGTCTTTGTCGACCAGTTCCGCGATTCTCTTGGCGTGTTTGGCCTATATCGGATGGCTTGCGCCCGCGATAATGCTTGTCACAGCGTTGTTGTGCGTCGTGTGTATCGGTGGCGCTGTCGTTTTGCGCAGGCTCGAAAGAGAGCATCGTCACTCAGGGCGCGAGGCCTGGGACCGAGTTGTTCGCGTCTATGGCATGGTGCTCGAAGGCGTGAAGCAGTTGAAGCTCAATCGCCCGCTTGCGCGCCTGGTGTTGCTCTCGTTTGAACATCGCATGCGCGAACAGCAGCAGTCGGGCGGCACGCGGAGCCGCTACTCCGATTTGGTCGCGACCTGGATTCAGGCGATGTTTTACGTCATTCTGGGCACGGCCGTATTCGGCCCGTTTGGCAACGCCCAGCTGAAAGTGGAATTTGGTCTCCTGGCGCTGCTGCAGATTCGTCGCCCTCTTCGGTCCCTCATTGCGGACAGCAGCGCATTCGCCGACGCCTCCGTTGCATTTCAAAGGATTTCAGAGATCGGCCTGAAGCTCTCCGAGGACGACAGCGTGCGCGAGGGCGCACGACGCGCGCCGCCTTCGTCGCGAGTCTGGCGCAGTCTCAATTTGAAGGGCGTACAGTTCAGATATGGAGGCGGAGATCGCAAGGATAATTTTGCTGTCGGGCCGCTGGAAATGACTCTCCGTCCCGGAGAGTTGGTCTTCATCGCGGGCGGAAACGGCAGCGGCAAGACGACGCTCATTAAGGTCTTGACCGGATTGTACCCGCCAACGAGCGGGACCATTCGGTTCGACGGCGTCGCCGTAGACGAGCGGAACATCCATTGGTATCGTAGCAAATTCGCGGCCGTATTCGCCGATTTTTGCCTGTTCGAAGGCGTTGCGGACCTGCCACCTGACGCTCTGGACCATCAAGCGGAGCAGCTCGCCCTCCGGTTGAAGATAAGTCGATGGATGCTCGCAGCGCCGGAGTCTTCGGACAAGTGGACCGCGCTTTCCTCGGGAGAGCGCCGCCGAATAGCGCTCCTCAAGGCTGTGCTCGAGGATCGCCCGATTCTCGTTTTCGACGAATGGGCGACCGACCAGGATCATCGATATAAGGATTTCTTCTATGAGGAATTTCTTCCGAAGATGCGGGATTCGGGTAAGCTGGTTGTCGCAATATCCGACGATGAACGATATTTCCATGCGGCGGACCGCGTGCTCTGGCTCGAGCGGGGAGAGGCGCCGACCTGGAGATCACCCTCTTCCTTCGGAAAGGCGGAGGAAGTAATACCCAACTCGCGCGAACCCGGCGCGGAGACGGCGACGGCGATCGACAAATAGACCCGACGGGCGCGGAGCGGGACTCCGGCTTCTGTCGGTTCCGGCTTCATTCGCAGATGATTGTCCCGCAGCCGGGCGGGGGGAGAAGTGGGGGCAGCGATATTATGCGGCCGCTTTGAGCGGATCGCCCAATAGAGTCTTCAGTTGTGTCGGAATACTTGCCCAAATATGTAAAAATGAACCCCTCGATTCACCTCTGCGGAGCCAGGAAAAGATGTCTCATACCGCTCGGTTGAGCCATCCGACAAATATTTCCTTGGGTCAGCGGGCTCTCCTGGAGAAGAGGCTCCGCGGAGAGCTTGCCGCCAACGGCCCTGCGTCAACAATACCCAGGCGGAGCAGTCAGGGCGCCGCTCCGCTTTCGCTTGCCCAGGAGGGTCAATGGCTGCTTCAGCAGCTTTTTCCCGACAATGCGGTGCTCAACACCTTCAGGACCTTGCGCTCGGCCAGACCTTTCGAACTGAGCGCGCTCGAGGCGGCCTTAACGGAGGTCGTGCGTCGACACGAGGTTCTGCGGACCAACTTCCGCATCATCGACGGAAGCCCCGTGCAGGTGATCCGGCCGCCCGAGCCGGCGACCATCGGCGTGCTCGATCTCAGCGATCTTCCGCCGGCTGATCGCAAGGCGGAGTTGGTGCGCTGGCTGCGAAAGAGAACGGCCGAGCCGTTTGACCTCGCCGAGGACGAGTTGTTTCGGTGCGATCTTGTACGCATGACGGAACACGACCATGTCGTGCTTTTCAATCTGCACCACATCATCTGCGACGGGTGGTCGCTCGGCGTCTTGGTGCGCGAGACGACAACGCTTTACAAGGCCATCAGCAAGGGCAAGCCCTATCCGCTGACCCAGCTTCCCCTTCAATACGGCGACTACGCGGCGTGGCAACGCTCGAGGCTGCAAGGGGACGCCATCGAAAGGCAGCTGTCGTTCTGGCGCGCGCGATTGGCCAATGCGCCGCCGACAACCGCGCTGCCATTCGATCGGCAGCGACCCCCTGAGCGCTCGTTCCGCGGCGCTCAAAGCGGCGTTACGCTCGATCGGCCGCTGGTCGCGCGGCTCCGGCTGCTCTGCCAGAGGGAGCAGGCCACGCTGTTCATGGTGCTGATGGCGGCGCTGGCTACCCTGTTTCACCGCTACTCCGGCGCGACCGACATCGTTATCGGCTCTCCTGTGGCGAATCGCGGCCTTGCCGAAATCGAGCCCCTCATTGGGCTCTTCATGAACACCGTTGCATTTCGCCTCGATCTCTCGGGCGATCCCCCATTCACAGAGTTTCTCGGCCGCGTCCGCGCCGAAGCGATGGAGGTCTTCAACAACCAGGACGTGGCGTTCGAGAGCGTCGTCACCGAGCTCGGCGTGCGGCGTGAAAAAAATCGTTCGCCCCTGTTCCAGGTCATGTTCGTGATGCAGCCGCCGAGAGCAGCGTCAGTCTTCGCGGAGCTCGGCGTGGACGCCGCGGAGCTCACGTCGCGCGGATCCAAGTTCGATTTCACTTTGTCGCTGTGGGAAGCGGAGGACGGGGACGTCGGCGGCGTCATCGAATACGCCACCGATCTGTTCGAACAATCGACGATCGACCGCATGTTCGGGCATTTCGTGGCGCTGCTCGAGGGAATCGCTTCGGATCCGCAGCGCCGGATTTCGGCGCTGCCGATGCTTGGCGAGGAGGAGCGCCGACAAGCCCTTGTCGGATGGAACGCCACGGCGGCGCCCTACCCGGAAATTTGCCTGCACGATCTCTTCGCCGATCAGGCGGCGCGCACTCCGGATGCGGCGGCCCTGCGCTTCGCCGGACGGCGGATCGATTATCGCACCCTGGAGAAACGGGCGAATCAGCTGGCGTGGCGTCTGCGCGGCCTCGGCGTCGGACCCGATACGATCGTAGGGCTTTGCATGCGGCGGTCGCCGGAGCAGGTCATCGCTCTGCTTGGCATTCTCAAGGCCGGCGGCGCGTATCTGCCGCTTGATCCGAGCTATCCGCCGGATCGGCTGGCTTACATGATTGCGGACGCGCAGCCGCGCGTGTTCGTGACCGAAGCGGCGCTGGCCGCGCTGCTGCCGGCGCGACAGGCGCCGGTGGTCGAGCTCGATTCCGAATGGTTCGTCATCGATTCGCAGCTGTCGACGGCTCCCCCCGCCGCGGTCTGTCCCGACAATCTCGCGTATGTTCTGTACACTTCGGGGTCGACCGGCCGACCGAAGGGCGTGATGGGAACGCACCGGGCGATCGTCAATCGACTTCATTGGGACGTGCCGCGACCGGTCTGTGAAGAGGTCTATGTCCAGAAGACGACGCTCGGCTTCATCGACTCGCTGTGGGAAATCTTCATGCCGCTCATTCGCGGCCAATCGACGGTCATCGTTCCGGAGGAGGTGGCTTGCGATCCATCCCGTTTCGTCGACCTGCTGGCGCGCGAGGGCGCCACGAGGATCGTGCTGGTTCCCTCATTCCTGCGCAGCGTTCTCGACAGTCCGAGAGACCTCGCGCGCCTTCTGCCGAAGTTGCGTCACTGGGCCTGCAGCGGCGAGGCGTTGACGGCGCCGCTCGTGGCCGCCTTCGCAGCGCGGCTTCCCGACGCCGAACTGTTCAATATCTACGGCACGTCCGAGTTCTGGGACGCAACCTGGTTCGCCGCGCGCAATCAGGACGGCCGCTCCGGCGTGCGCATCGGCTCGCCAATCGCCAATATGCGCGCCATCGTTCT
>JBEKSH010000018.1:0-10668 GCA_049517235.1 Roseiarcus sp.
ATCGGGAAATATAGACCCATGGCTTGCCATTCTGATCGACCGCGTTGTCGCGAATGGAGACAAGAGCGCCGTTTGGAAGGGCGCCGACGATACCGCCGGACGGCGCCGTTCTGATATTCAATGGCGTTCCGGTTGGGTCCATCACCCGGCATCGCGACTGGGCGGCCGCGCTTGATACGTAAGCGCAATAGATCAATGCGCTCGCCGAGAAGATTTTTCGCATCGCGCATCTCCTCACTCTGAAATTCGCCGAACAGCGTCGAGTCGCTATGCCTGTGACAGCCCCTCGGGGCGAACACGGGAAAGCGCGGCGAAGCTTCATTTCAACACGACGGCATGTTCCATCACGTTGTCAGGCCTATCGTCTCTTGCGGCGGTGATTTGTCAATCCAGCCCGGAGGGTCGCTTCGTCTGGCGGAAGCGGGATTCGCCAGGGGCGTCGTCGGCCGCGGGATCCCGTCGGACGTCTGCGAGCGGAGTTCCGCGGCGCGCGTGGCCATGGCCCGCCGCCCGCCGCGCCCCGTTCGCCCGCTTGAAACCCCCGGCCTGCTGGTCCAATGTCGCCCCGCATTCTGGAATCAAGGACCTTGTCTTGCCCGACGCCGCTGGAGCCCCGAGTCGCCCCCCGATTCGGGTCGGATTGTTCGTGACCTGTCTTGTCGATTTGATCCGCCCCAGCGTCGGCTTCGCCGCCGTCAAGTTGCTGCAGGACGCGGGCTGTTACGTCTTCGTGCCGAGCCAGACGTGCTGCGGGCAGCCGGCCTACAATTCGGGCGACCGCGCCACGACCAGGGACATCGCGCGCCAGACCGTCGACGCGTTCGAGGATTGCGATTACGTCGTCGCGCCGAGCGGCTCGTGCGCCGGCATGCTCGCAAAACATTATCCCGAGCTTTTCGCCGACGAACCGGAGCTCGCGCGCAAGGCCAATTCCTTCGCGGCCAAATGCTTCGAGCTCGTCAGCTTCCTCGTCGACGTGCTCAAGGTGACGAAAGTTTCGGCGCGCTATGACGGCGACGTCGCCTATCACGATTCCTGTTCGGGCCTGCGCGAACTGGGCGTGGCGAGCCAGCCGCGCAAATTGCTGGGAACCGTCGAAGGATTGCGGCTTGTCGAATTGAACGGCGCGGACGTGTGCTGCGGCTTCGGCGGGACGTTCGCCGTCAAATACGGCGAGATATCCGACGCCATCGTCGCGCAGAAGACCGCCAACATCGTGGCGAGCGGCGCCGCGACGCTGTTGGCCGGCGATCTCGGCTGCCTGATGAACATGGCCGGCAAGTTGCAGCGCCAGGGAAGCAATGTGAGCGTGCGTCACGTCGCCGAAGTGCTTTGCGGCATGACTGACGAGCCGGCGATCGGGGCGCCGCGGGCGCGGGGGGCGCGAAATTGACCGAAGCCCAGACAAGTTCGCATTTCAAGGAAAACGCCCATGCGGCGCTGTATGACGCACCGCTGCAGAAGGCGCTCCAGCACGTGCGCGGCAATTTCATCGACAAGCGCGCCAAGGCCGCCGCGCGCCTGCCCGAGTTCGAGGCGCTGCGCGACAGCGCGCGCGACATTAAAGACCATACGCTCGCCAACCTCGATCTTTACCTCGAGGCTTACGAGGCCCGGGTCGTCGAGGCGGGCGGCCATGTTCATTACGCGGCGATGGCCAAGGACGGCGTCGATCTTGTGCTCGAACTCTGCCGTGAGCACGGCGCCAAGGCCGTGACCAAGGGCAAATCGATGATTTCCGAGGAAATGGGCCTCAACGCCGCGCTCGAAGCGGCGGGGATCGAGCCGATCGAGACGGATCTTGGCGAATATATCATCCAGCTGCGCGGCGAGGCGCCTTCGCATATCATCGCCCCCGCCGTGCATCTGAACAAGGAGCAGATCGCCGAAGACTTCCGGCGCGCCCATCACGACCTGCCCAGGGACCGCGATCTGTCGCGGCCCGAGCAACTGCTCACCGAGGCGCGCGGCATCCTGCGGGAAAAATTCCTGTCGGCCGACATCGGCGTCACCGGCGCCAATTTCCTGATCGCCGAGACCGGCGCGTCGATCATCGTCACCAACGAAGGCAATGGCGATCTCACGCAGATCCTGCCCAAGGTTCACATCGTCATCGCCTCGCTCGAAAAGATCGTGCCGACGCTGGAGGACGCGTCGCAATTGCTTCGCGTGCTTGCGCGATCGGCGACGGGCCAGGACATGTCGGTCTACACGACGCTGTCGACCGGGCCGCGCCGCGCGGCCGATCCCGACGGGCCGGAAGAATATCATGTGATCCTCCTCGACAACGGCCGCTCGGCGATGCTGGGCGGCGATTTCGAAGACATGCTGCGCTGCATCCGCTGCGGCGCGTGCATGAACCATTGCCCGGTCTATCACGCGGTCGGCGGGCACGCGTACGGCTCGGTCTATCCGGGCCCGATGGGCGCGGTGCTGACGCCCTCGCTGATTGGCGTCGCGCAAGGCGGTCAATTGCCGAACGCCTCGACCTTTTGCGGGCGCTGCGAGGCGGTCTGCCCGGTGCGCATTCCGCTGCCCAACATGATGCGCCATTGGCGCGAGCGCGAGTTCGAGCGGCGTTTGTCGCCCGCGACGATGCGCTACGGCATATGGTTCTGGGCGTTCTTCGCCAAGCGTCCGGCGCTGTATCGGCTGTCGACCGATATCGCGATGCGCGCGCTGCATTGGTTGGGCCGCGCCAAGGGGCGCTTTTCCTCGCTGCCGTTCGCCGGCGGCTGGACCCGATATCGCGACTTGCCGGCGCCGCAGGGCGCGACGTTCCAGAGCCGATGGCGCGCCAAGAGCGGGAGGGTGGCTTGAGCGTCCGAGATGCGATTCTCGCCAATATTCGCCGCTCGCTGAATGTCACGGGCGCCGAGGCGCCGCGCCGCATGGCGGTGGCCGATCGCCTCGCCGCGGCGCCCGCCGGGATCATCCCGCAGCGCGGGCAGGGCGACGCGGCGAGGCGGGCCGCGACGTTCAAAGCCGAAGCCGAGCGCGCCCAGGCGAGCGTCGCCGAAGTGGAGAGCGCGGCCGACGTTCCCGGAGAGATCGCGCGCTTCCTGCGCGAAGGCAATCTGCCGGCGACTTTGCGCATGGGCGAAGACGCGCGCCTCGCCGCCATGCCGTGGAGCGCGACGGCGCTGGAGATCGCGCATGGCCCCTCGGACGGCCATGACCTCAACGCGGTCAGCGCCGCCTTCGCCGCCGTCGCCGAATCGGGCACGCTGGCGCTCGCCTCCGGGGCGGACAATCCGACGACGCTGAACTTCCTGCCCGACAATCACCTGGTCGTGGTCGCCGCCAGCGACATCGTCGCCGATTACGAAGGCGTCTGGGGCAAGCTGCGCGCCCGCTACGGCAAGGGCGCGATGCCGCGCACGTTGAATCTCATCACCGGGCCGTCGCGTTCGGCCGATATCGAACAGACGCTGCTGCTCGGCGCCCATGGCCCGCGACGGCTGCACATCGTGATCGTCAAACAGGCGTAACCGCTCCGCCGCAACAGAGCCGCCTGCGCCAACTAGGAACCAACAAAAGGCTTGATTCGGATTTGGACACCTCGGCCTGTTGCATGACTGGGCGTTTGACGACGGCGCTGCGGCTGGCGGCGAAGGGCGGGCTGATGGCGCTCGCGATGGGCTTGGCGGGCGCCGCCAGGGCGCAGGGCCTGCCGTCTGCGCCGCCGACCGGCGCGACGCCGCCCGCCCAGGCGGCTCCCGCCTCGACGCCGCCCGCCGTGGCGGCTCCGACGGCGAGCCCCGCGGCGCCCACGCCCTCCTCGACCCCTGCGGCGGGCGCCGCTTTGCCGATTCCGGCCGATTCGGGAGCGCCCAAGATCGCGCCGCCTAAAGCCAAGAAGAAGGTCGTTCATGTTGCGCCCCCGCGCGAGACGGCCCTTTCCGATGATCCGACTCCAACCTTGCAGCCCGACACTTTCTTTGCGACGGCCAAGGCGTCGGAGCGCTATGCGGCGATTTCGGACGCCGGCGGCTGGCCGCGGATCGCCGCGCCCCTCAAAGAGGGGGCCAAAGGCCCCGAGGTGACGATCCTGCGCCGGCGTCTGGCCGCCGAGGGCGACCTTGATGCCGCCAAGGCCGCCGACAATCAAGCGAGCGCCGTTTGGGACGACGACGACACGGCGGCGGTCGAGCATTTCCAGTCGCGCATGGGTCTGCGCCAGACCGGGGCGGTCGCCGGCGCGACCCTGGCGGCGATGAACGTTCCCGCCGCCACGCGCTTCAAACAGCTCGCGTCGAGCGCGCAAAGACTGGCGGGCGTCAATTTCGCGTTTGGCGACCGTTACGTCGTGGTGAACCTTCCCGCGCTTTCGGTCGAGGCGATCGAGAACGGCCGCGTCGCGCACCGCTATGTCGCGATCGTCGGCGGCGTCGACCATCAATCGCCCGAGATTTCCGCCCGCATCTCCGTCATCAATCTCAATCCTACCTGGACCGTGCCGACCTCGATCATCAAGAAGGAGATCATCCCGAAGATGCAGAAGGACCCTGGCTATCTCACGCGCGCCAAGATCCGCATCCTCGACGGCGACGGCAACGTCATCGACCCCAAGAACGTCGACTGGAGCACCGAGCGCGCGGTCAGCTATACGCTGCGCCAGGATTCCGGAGCGGGCAATTCGCTTGGCGCGATCCGCATCGGCATGCCCAACAAACTGGCGGTCTATATGCACGACACGCCGTCGAAGGGCCTGTTCGGCGCCGACTATCGCTTTCTGTCGCATGGCTGCGTGCGCGTGCAAAGCGTCTACGACCTCGCCGAATGGCTGCTGCAAGGCATGCCGGCCGGGGCGGGCGCGTGGGACAAGCAGGCCCTGCTCGCCAAGGCCAAGGATGGCGCGCGCGAAGACATCAGGCTCGCAAAATCCGTCCCCGTGATCTGGGTCTACCTGACCGGCTGGGCCAACGGCGACGGCCTGGTGAATTTCCGCGACGATGTCTACGGCGTCGACTCGGTCGGCGAAGCGACAGCCAGCGCGGCGCCGGCGACCGCAAGCGCGGCGCGGCAAATGAATCCGGCGCCCGCGCCGGGGCGGTGAACGTCCGGCATTCGCCGGGCGTCGCCTATTTTGAGATCGCTTTCGTCATTCGATCGGCCAGAGGGCCAATGCCGCCAGTGTGGGAGCCCGCAAGCCGGCGTGCCGGCGAATTGCTGTTGCCCTCGCCCGAAAAAGGGAACAGTCTCGGCCCAAGCAAGGCCGTCATCCGGCGGATGACGGTTCATTGGCGCGGGAGGAATCTATGGCTGCGGCGGTCGGCGGCGGTCTGATGCATCGCGCGGCTCGTTTCGTCGCATCAGCGCTCACGGCGGGCTCACCAAACGGGGCGGGCTTCGGCGCACGGATCGCGCGGTTGGCTTTCCTGTTAGGCCTTGGCCTGACGATCCTGCCGCCGGGAAATCCCGCGGCGGCGCAACCGGCCGGAATCGTCATTCTGACTCCAGGCGAAGCCGTCGTCAGCGGCTTTTCCGGCTCGCGCGCGATCACGCCCGTTCCGCAAGGCGTCGATCCGGTCGCGGTCACTTTCATCGATCTCGCGGGACCTTCGGCGCGCGTGATTGATCTGCGCAACGCCGGCGCGCCGCCGCAAGCGCAAGTCTTGCCGGCTCCCAAACCATTCACCGTGACGGCGGCGCAAGTCGGTCAAGTGTTCGCGGTCGCGCTGGACAACGCCAGCCCGCCCAACATTTACCTCGCGGCAAGCTCGGCCTATGGCCTGCCCATCGTCCTGCCCGCCCTCAGCGCAGACCAACCGCCGCAGCGCCTCTTGGAGGGCGCGCCTGGGGCGGCGTTCATGCCAGGCCTGTTTGGCCCGGCGTCGATGCAAGGCGGGCCGGGCTCGATCTGGCGCATTGACGGCGCGAGCGGACAAGTCGCGCTGTTCGCCAACGTGACTTTGGACGGCGCGCCGAATTCGGGGCCCGCGCTCGGCGGTTTGGCTTTCGATTCCGCCTCGAACAGTTTGTTCGTCGCCGATCGCGACACCGGCATGATCCATCGCTTCCGACTCGACGGCGCGGAGATCGGCCGCTACGACCATGGCAAGGACGGCCGCGCGGCGGCGGGATTGCCCCCGGTCGCTTTCGATCCCGCCAAGCGGCTCGACATCGCCAGCCCGAACTTCTCCAGCCAGAGTCCCGCGACCTGGGCCTATGCGCCGCCCGAGCGGCGCATCTTCGGTCTGGCCGTGCACGGCGGCCGCCTTTACTACGCTGTCGCCGACGGCCTGCAGGTCTGGTCCGTGGCGATCCAGCCCGGCGGCGCGTTCGGATCCGACGCGCGGATCGAGGTCCAAGTCCCGGCAGCGGAGATCCCCGGCGAAATTTCCAAGATTATCTTTGACGATCGCGGCCGCATGGAGCTTGCCGAGCGCGGCGCGCCGACAGGCGCCTTTGATTTCCCGGTTCTGGCGCAGCCTGCCGCCAGCCGTGTGCTGCGCTATCGTCTGCTGCAACTGGACGCCAAGGCCGCCGCGACTTGGCAGGCGGACCCGGACGAATACGCCGTCGGCTTCGCCGCCGAACTGCGCAACACCAACGGCGGCATCGCGATCGGCCCAGGCTATCGCCCGGACGGCGGTCTCGACGCGGGCGCCTGCGGCGGATTCCTCTGGACGACGGGCGAGCAATTGCGTAATGCGATCGATCCCGGGCTTGCCGATCAGCTCGCCGAGACCGGACCGCCCGCGCTTAACGGATTGCAAGGCAATGCGATTGAGGCGGTGCGGCCCGACAATGTTCCGCCGCTGCAGAGCTACTACGTCAATTATTTCGACGATTCCGGCGACGCTGCTTTTCGCGGCCACCTCGGCGACATCGCGATTTTGCGTGGTTGCGGCCAGAGCGCCTTCGCAATTCCCACGCCGGTGACCGCCATCCCGTGGTGGCCGGGCGGACCGCCATCGGCCTGCCCGCCCGGGTTCATCAGCTTCGGCCGCATGTGTCGACCCCCCGCGCCGCGATGCCCGCCGGGCCAGCGCGGCGGGAGCGGCGTCCAATGCTGCCCGCAGGGAACGGCGCCTGGCCTGATTGGCGAATGCGAGCCAGTGCGCGGGAGCAATTTCACCTGTCCGATCGGCGCCACATCGGCGGCGCGGTCCGATGGTTCAATCTCATGCGCCTGGCTGGCGCGGTGCCCCGAGGGCGCACAAGCCGACCTCCGCGGCGGCTGCCAGCGCTTTTGTCCGCCCGGCGAGACGGCATGGCCGACGCGGAAATGTTGCGGTTACGGGGAAGTCGGATTGCCCGATGGTCAATGCTGCCCCGAACGCGACGTTCGCGAGGGCAAATGCGTGAAGGCTTGCCCGGACGGCGAAATTCGCCTTCTCGACGGAGAATGCTGCGCCAGGGAGGACGTGCGCGACGGCAAGTGCGTGAGCCAGGTTTGCCCGAACGGCGAAATTCGCCTCCCCGACGGGGAATGCTGCGCCAGGCAAGACGTGCGCGACGGCAAGTGCGTCGGCAAGGTTTGCCCGGACGACGAAATTCGCCTTTCTGGCGGGGAATGCTGTCCCAGGCAAGACGTGCGCGACGGCAAGTGCGTCAGCAGGCTTTGCCCGAACGGCGAGCCGCGCGGCCCGGACGGCAAATGTGGGCAAGTCTGCGGGCCTGGCGCCCATGTCGTCGACGGGCGATGCGTGCTCGAATGTCCGCCCGACGAGTCGGTGGGCCCCGACAATCTCTGCCACAAGACTGGGGGGAAAGATCACTGCGCGCCGGGTCTGACGCTGGTGAATGGGGCTTGCGTCGAGATTAGCCGGCGCAAGGAGTGCGGGCCCGGCGAGCGGCGGCAGCCCGATGGCGTTTGCAGGCCGGTCGCCGCGCCAGCCTGCCCGCCGGGCGAGGTCAGACTAGAGAATGGCCGTTGCGTTTCCACTGCCCCGCTGCGCCCCGGTTTGCGCGTGTGGCATCCCGGCGGGCCGTTCGGCTATCCTGGCGTTCGGTTTGGTTTCCCCGGATATAGGGGCGGGGGTGCGGGGATCTGGCCTCGTCACCAGGATTGGCGCCAAGGCGGCGGGCGACGGGCGCCTGATTGCGAGAAAGGGGAGTGCCGGCGCTAGTTGATCGGTCCTGCGACGAGGCGACGCGGATTGCTTAGGTTGATTCGGATCAATGCATCCGACAAAAAAGATCAACCACCCCTGATCACGCCGTCAAGATTAGTGTTAGTCGACGTGCGATCAATCGTCACAAAACCGTTTGAGTGTGCCGATGGCGAATACCTTGACGATCCGCACGACGATATTGGGGTTCCTGTCGTGGCTCGTCCCATTTGTCGTTTCATTCCTTTTCGTCGATCAGACGGGACAATTTCTGATACCGCAGCCGCTGTTCAAGTCGCTAATGGTCGTTGTCTTCGGTGGGTTCGGCACGGCGCTGCTCGTCATCGCGTTCCGGCGCATTCCGCCGACGCAGCGCTCCGGCCTCGCGCTTGGGTGCTACTGGCTTGCGATCAATCTGTTGCTTGACCTGACCGTGCTCGTTCCGCTCGCAAAGATGTCCATCGTCCTATATTTTTATGATATTGGGCTGCGCTACCTCCTGATCCCGATCATTAGCACGGCAATGGGAATCGTGGGTTCACGGAACGTCTCGTCGAACATGCAGAATTAGTCTGTGTCTGGCCGGCTCGCGCATCTCGCTGGCGCTGGTCGCAGAACGATTGAGCATACAACGCCGTGCCGCCGTCCGTCTGCAATCCTGGCTTGAACGAAACGGGCAACGAGGTCGACGACCTCGCCCGTGAATTCTTTCCCGGCGGCATTGCGGTTGGACGCGCGAAATTGAACGCACAGGTCACTTTGTTGATAACTGCGAGTATCGGCGCCCGCGAACCTTGTCGATGAGCCAGCGGTCTGGGCGAAACGGTCCGTCCTTAGCGCCAGAGCAAGACGCATTGCCTCTTAGCGCATGGGTTCTCGCGAAAGGGCGGAATTCTTGACCTTGCAGAACCGCGCCGATCCTTTTGGCGAACTCGTTTGCGCGCCGGCGCGCGGAATGCTGCTTGGCAATCGGGGCGGCAGGTTTCATCGCGAGGACCGCACCTGGGATGTCGCCGCTGGGCTTCCAAGCAATGGATCGTCTGCGTCTGCGCCTTCAAGGGCCGCAAGCGCGAGGTGTGGGGCCGCGGCTACACCGAACTGTTCTTCCTTGATGAAGTCACCGCTTTCGCGGCCGGCCATCGCCCTTGTTTTGAATGCCGCCGCGCGGAGGCCGAGGCGTTCCGCGCCCTCTTCGACGGCCGAAAGCGCCTCAGCGCGCCGCAAATGGACGCGGTTCTCCATCACGAGCGGCTCGATGGCGGACGAAAGCGCTCATGGGAATGGGCGTTCGACCAATTGCCCGCCGGCGCCATGGTCGCGCTGGAGCGCCGCGCCTATGCAATTTCCGGCGATGCCCTATTGCCTTGGAGCTTCGAGGGCTATGGCGCGGCTCGCAAGCGACCGCGCGGCGGAACCGCGCAAACGTTGACGCCGCCATCTATCCTGGGCGTTCTCGCCGCCGGTTATCGCCCGCGATGGGCCGGCCTTGCGCCTTGACGCGCAGGCGATTTTCCGGCCAAATTGCTTAAAGCGCCGCGCGCTTGAAAAAAGGGCGAGGGGGGAGGAAATGGTTCGTCGATCGCTTCTGGCTTGTCTTGCGCTCGCCGCTTCGGCCAATTTCGCTTTGGCGGGCGATGTTCTGGGCGAATGGGCGCGCGACGACGGCAAGGCGAAGGTGCGCTTCGCGCCGTGCGGCGGCGCGGTTTGCGGCGCGATCACCTGGAAAAGGGACGCGAACGCCAATGGCAATATCGGTCAACGCGTGTTCTTCGACATGAAGCCGTCGGGCGACAACGCCTGGGCCGGCTCGGCCTTCAATCCCGAAGACGGTCGGAATTATTCAGCCAAGATGACGCTCGTGGGCGATCATCTCACCACCGCCGGCTGCGTCTTCGGCGGCCTCATCTGCAAGTCGGAGGAGTGGACGAGAGCGCGGTGAACCGCCGAAGTCGTCCGCCTCGGCGGACCGGTTCGCATTTTCAAGCGGACTATTGCGCCGCCGCCTGGGCGGTCGGGAACGCGACTTCCACCAGCGTTCCCTGCTCCTTGCGGCTCTTGATTGAAAAGCCGGCCCGATTGGCTTCGACCAGAGCCTTGGTCAGCGGCAGCCCGAGGCCTGTCCCGCGCGTCGGCCGCGCGGTGGCGATCTGCCGGAACGGCTCCAGCGCCGCGCCGATTTCGGCGTCGCTCATACCGATGCCGGTGTCGCGCACGCGGATCACCGCCTGACCGGAATCGTTGACGGCGGTCGAGACGATGACCTGTCCGCCCGGCTCGTTGAACTTCACCGCGTTGGACATCAGATTGAGCATGATTTGCCGCAGCGAGCGCTCGTCGGCGATGATCCGCGGAAGCTTGTCGAACAGCGAAAGACGCATGATGATCCGCTCGTGGGCTGCCTGCGGCTGCATCAGCGAAACGCATTCCTGGATGATTCGATTGGCGTCGACGGCGGCGAAGTTGAGATCGAGCTTGCCCGCCTCGATCTTCGACAGATCGAGCAGGTCGTTGATCAGGCTCATCACATGCGCGCCAGACGCGTGGATGTCCTTGACATATTCCTTGTAGCGATCGTTGCCCACCGGACCGAACCGCTCGTCGGTGATCA
>JBEKSH010000019.1:0-10597 GCA_049517235.1 Roseiarcus sp.
AGTAAATCCAATGCCAGATCTGCGCCGCCCGCATCTTCACCTCGCGCTCGGGCAGGCCGAGCGAACGCAAGGCGGCGGCGAGCTCGGCGCGGGTCGCGCCGACGAGGGAGGGCTTGAAAGTCGTCGCCGTCGATGGAGCGGCGAGGGGCGGGGCGGCGTTCATGGGCGCTTGTAACATGAGGAGTGCGGCGGGAAAAAGGGCGCGGCGCTCTGGGACCGCGAGCGTCTCGCTCGCTACGCCTGGCGCCGCATGACGGGCGCTTTGCTCTATATCGCGCGGCGTGAAGAGCGAGCGGGACGCTCGCGGTCCCGGGGAGCCGCGCGGTCTCACATAGTGCTCGCGGGATTGATCTCAACCGGCTTGCTCGCGTCGAGCCGGAATTTCAGGTAGTCGGCGCCGGAAATCGGCGGATAGCGCGGGCTCTCGCCGGCCGGCACGCAGCTTGGGATCGCCGCGACCCACGCATCCGGGTTGGGATCGAAGAAGAACGCGATTGAATAGCGCTCGCTGCCGCTGCGATTGACCACACGATGCGGGGTGGAGACATAGATGTCGTTGGTCCAGCGCATCAGGCAGTCGCCGATATTGACGACGAAGGCGCCCGGCAGGACCGGCGCGGCGATCCATGCGCCGCCGCGCGTCCGGACCTCCAGGCCGCCAACATTGTCGGTGGCGAGCAGGGTGATGTTGCCGTAGTCGGTGTGCTCGCCGGCGCCGATCCGGTCGGGCGCATCTGCGGGGTTGGCGGGATAATGCAGCAGGCGCAGCGTCGCCATCGGGCGGTCGAACTTGTCCTCGAAGAACGCGTCCGGCAGTCCGAGGTCGCGCGCGAACGCGCGGTGTAGCCGCAGGCCCAGCGCCGCGCAATCGTTGAAATAGCTGAGCAGAACCGCCCTGAAATCAGGCAGGTCGGGCGAGGCGTTGAGGCTGCGGAACGGCGCGCCGGCGATGAGTTCGGGATCGTCGGGCGCAAGGTCGAGGCCGATGTTGAACGCCTCCTTCATGTCGGCGCCGCGGGTCGGGTCGAGCGCCTCGTGCAGCAAGCCGGAATAGCCGCGATTGCCGCCGACGGCCTCAATCGCCAGCGCGCGTTTTTGCGCGAGCGGCAGCGCGAAGAACTTCGCCGATTGTTCGATCGCGGCGGGGATCGCGGCGACTCCGTGATTGACGACATAGAAGAACCCGATCGTTCGGCACGCCTCGCCAATCTCGCGGGTGACCCGGCGAAGCGCCGCCTCCTCGCCCCCCGCCAGTTCGGCAAGATCGATCACCGGCAGTTTGTCCGTCATGGCCCCATGGCTCCCATTCTTTCCGGCTCCGGCGCGGCTCAGCAGCAGCCGATGCGCCCTCGGTAGAACTGCGCGACGCCAGACTCCAAAGAATTCCAGGCGTTCAGGAAAGGCGCGCGCGACGGCGTCTCGCGGCGATAGTTGTCGCGCAAGGCGGCATGAGCCGCGTCGAGATCGACGCCGGTCAGCCGGCCGTCGCGCAGGATTTCGCGGCCCGCCACAATCAATTGCGCGACATGCGCCATCGTGGCGCGCGCGAAAACGAGATCGACCGGCGCAACTGGCATGACGGCGTCGCGGTCGAGCCGGTCGAGGTCGAGAATGAGAATGTCGGCTGGCTCACCGACCTTCAGCGCGCCGGTTCCCGGCGCCCCGTTGGCGAAGCGGCCGTTGGCGACGATGGCCGCCAGCCACGGCGCGCGCTCGATGATGCTGTCAAAGCCCCAGCCCCCGTGCAGGAAATGGCCGAGGCGCATCTCGCGCAACACGTCGTCGTCCTCGTCGAGCGCCGAGGCGTCGACGCCGAGCGCGACGCGGCAGCCCCGTTTGATCGCTTCGCCGATCGGCGCGATTCCCGAGCGCAGGTGCAGGTTCGAACTTGGATTGGTGACGATGATTGCGCCGGATCGGGCGATCAGATCAAGCTCTTGCGGCCGGGCGCAAACGCAATGGGCGAGGGTCAGGCGCTCGCTCAGCAAGCCGATTTCATCGAGATATTGAACGACGCCCTGGGGGTAGGCGGCGTCCGCGAAGGCGCGCTGATACACCGTCTCGAGCAGATGCATATGGACCCGGCGCCCGTTCGCGCCGAGGCCTCGGCGATCGCGCGCAGCAATTGGTCCGAGCACCATTGCACGCCATTGGGGCCGAATTCAACCGGGAAGGTCGGGCTCTCGACCGCCTGCGCGATCGCCTCGACGCGCGCGACCTGTTCGCCGGCGCTCGGCATTGCGCCTAAGAATTGCGCCTCGACGACGCGCCGCGCCTCGGGCGGTATGCCGTCGAGCAGGGAATCGGGCGGCCCATAAACCAGCGGATTGCGGTCGCGCATGAACAGGGCGAAGGTGACGCGAACGCCGACATCGGCGGCGGCGCGCGCGACTTGCCGGGCCTCGTCGAGCAGCGGCGCCGGGCCATGCGGGCGAACATAATGGGCCATCACGGAGGCGGCGCCCGCCCGCGCGGCGCGCCCAAACGCGGCGAGCGCGCCAAGATAAGGATCGATCGGCGGCATTGCGCCAAGGCGCAGCAGCCAGGTCTCCAGCGGCTTGCCGGCGCCGCCGAACGAGGTCGGCGAAAGCGGCCGCGCGTGATCATGCGCGTTGGCCAGCGCGGGCATCGCGAGAAGGCGCGGCCGCGCCGCCGCGCTTGAAGGCTCGATCGCGGCGATCAGCCCGTTGTCGATGACGATATCGACTGGGCCGGGGTTCGTTCCTTCTGCGTCTGCAAGAAGCGCGACGCCGGTAAGCCTTGTAGTCATTCGGAAGACATCCGCGATATTCCTTCCCCCCCTTGCGGGGGAAGGTGGCCGGCGGAGCCGGCCGGATGAGGGGAGCCGAGCGAAGCGAGGCGGCTTCCGTCGTCACGGTCGCAAGCCGTCGAGCTACGCTCGACTACCCCTCAACTGTCACGCTCCGCGTGACATCTTCCCCCGCAAGGGGGGAAGAGCCGTTCTTCATTTCGACGCCTGCTTGCCCTCGGGATCGTCGATCACGCTGATATGCGCCGCGACGATCCGCCAGCCTTCGGGGAAGCGCACCCAGGTCTGCATCTGGCGACCGATCTTGGCCGGCGCGCCGTCGCGCCGGAACAGCGTCGCGGCGACCGCCAGGTCATGGCCGTAGGTCACGACGCGGGTCTCTTCCAGTTTGCGCGCCAGGCCCGCCGGCGAGCGCGCGGCGCGGAACGCCTTGATCGCGCCGTAGCCGTAGAGATTCTCGGCCACGCCGTAACGGATGGCGTATTCGCTGTCGACGAAGAAATTGTCGAGCGCCTCGACGTCGTTGTTGACCAGGGCCCGTTCGTAGGCGGCGAATTCGGCCTCGACTTCGGCCTGGATCAACAGATCGTTGACGATCATCGTGCGCCCTTGCGCGCTTCGATCGCCGCGCGGACGTCTTTCAGAAACGGAATGTCGGCGAACTGGTCGGGACGGATTTTCTCCCAGGCGACGCCGGCCGGCTGGCGATAGGGCGTCTGGGTGTCGATGAGCTCAAGCTCGGTGGCGATGAAATTCAGCGCGCTGTCGTGCCCCTCCATCACCACCCGGTCCTCCGCGACGACCTGCGAGGAATGAACGCAAGTGGCGATCGGCGTCTTTTCGCCGACCTTGCCGAGTTCGCGGAAAATGCCCTGTTCGAGATCGGCGAAGCCGGCGCCCTTGCCGGTGCGTCCGCCCCGCCGCGTCACCGCGACGCAACCGACGACGCAAAAATCCAGCGCGGGCATGTCCTCGAAAGCGATCGGCTCGCCATGCGCCATGAAGCCCTGCGCGGTCGCCGCCGTCTCGAAATCCACGCCCTTGGCGGCGAGCTTGTCCGGATCGATGCGCAGATAGGGAAAACCCTTGGTCAGATAGGGGACGGGCGAAAACAGCAATTTGCCGTCGTAAAGCGCGCGCAGGCGCAGCGGGATTTGCGGCGGGTCGGGATTGCATTTGACCACGCGTGCGGCTTTCCAGGCGTCGAGTTCCGACAGGCGCTTGGCCGCCATGTCGGCGCCGACGAAATTGGGGATATGGTCGAAGGTCGGGCCGATATTGACGCCATTGTCGATCAGCGCCTGCCACACCTCGGCGCGCACGACGTCCTTGGCGCTGTTGCGGCCCACCCATCGCGATTGCTTGTCTGCGTTTTCGGGCATGCCTTGTCCTGTGTCGCTCATACCATTTTGGCGATCGGCGCGCTCGCCGCGCCTTGGGCTTCGAGCACTCGGGCGGCGCGCAACGCGAGGTCTTCGCGCCACGGCGCCGCGATGATCTGCACGCCGATCGGCAGCCGCTCGCCGTCCGTCCACACCGGTGCCGTGACCACCGGCAGGCCGACGAACGATATCGGTTGCGTGAACAGTCCGAGATTGGGCCGCACCAGCATTTCGCGCCCGTCCAGCGTCATCGTCTTCTGGCCGCGCAGCGGGGCGCGGCAGGGGGTGGCCGGCGCCAGGACGACATCGACGTCCCTAAACGCGTCGCTGACGGCGCCGCGGAACCAGCTGCGAAATTTCTGCGCCTTGACGACCCAGCCGCCCGGCAGCATCGCGCCGGCGATCAGGCGATTGCGCACGTCGGGATCGAAATCGTCGGCGCGCGCGCGCAATCGATCGAGATGCAGCGCGGCGCCTTCGACCATGGTGATGAGATAGGCCGCGGCGCGCGCGCGTTCGGCTTGCGGAAATTCGACGACGCGCTCGGCGCCCAGCGCCTTGGCGATCCGCTCGACCGCCGCAAAGGCCGCCGGTTCGCCCGTTTTGGCGAAATAGCCCCCCAACCTGGCGATGCGCAGGCCACCAATTCCTTGCTCCAGGCTCGCGGCGACAGGATTGGGCGCGACATCCGCCTGCGCGGGGTCGGCGGCGTCGGCGCCGAGCATCGCGTCGTAGGCGAGCGCGAGGTCATTGACCGACCGCGCGAACGGCCCAAGGTGATCGAAGCTCGCGACGAATGGAAATGTGCCGGCGCGCGACAGGCGCCCGTAGGTCGGCTTGAGCCCAAAAACACCGCAGAGCGAAGAGGGGACCCTGATCGAGCCGTTGGTGTCGGAGCCCAGCGCGAGCGGAACCATGCCGCCGGCGATCGCCGCGCCCGATCCGCCCGACGATCCGCCCGACATGTGACTGAGGTCATGGGGATTGCAGGACGCGCCGTCATGCGTATTTTCTCCTGTAAAATCATAGGCGTATTCGCCCATGTTCAACCCGCCGACGAGGATAGCGTCCGCCGCTTCCAGGCGCGCGACAAGCGTCGCGTCCGCCGCGGCCGGCGGCAGCTCGCGATTGATTTTCGAGCCGGCGCGCGTCGGCAACCCTTCGATGTCGAACAGGTTCTTGACGGCGAAAGGCGCCCCCGCCAGCGTCCCGAGCCTCTCGCCCTTCGCGCGCGCGGCGTCGACGGCGTCGGCCTTGACGAGCGCGCGGGTCGCCGTCAGATCGGTGAAGGCGCCGAGCGCCCCGTTGCGCGCCGCGATGCGCGCCAGCGCCGAGGCGACGACTTCGCGCGCGCTCACGGCGCCCGATCTTACGGCGGCGGCGATTTCGGCGGCCGACAGGTCTGCGCTGGCGAGACTCACGGCGTGAACACCGGCGCCGGCTCTTCGTGATCGCCGATCGCGACCTGTTCCAGCAGGGCGGCGTAACGGGCGGCAATTTCGAGATGGGTCTTCACGGGCCCCCGCGAAGCCTCGCCGACGACGAGGCCGAGCAGCGGCGCCATCGCCTCGATGACCGCATCGGCGTCAAACGCGGGTTCTTTCATGCCAAAGCCCCGGTGAGGACCGAAAGCGGCGTCGTCCAGCCGACGATAGCGCCCTGGGCGCGGATCATGTCCAGCGCCGCCGCCTTGAACTTGGGGAAATAGCTCGCCGTGGCGTCTTCGATCAGCAGGCAATCAAAGCCGCGATCGTTGGCCTCGCGCATCGAGGTCTGCACGCAGACCTCGGTGGTGACGCCGGCGAACACCAGATGGGTGACGCCGCGCTGTTTGAGAATCTCCCCAACCGGCGTCGCATAGAACATTCCCTTGCCGGGCTTGTCGATGACGATCTCGCCGCGCGCCGGCGCGCAGGCTTCGACGATCGCATTGCCCGGTTCGCCCTGCACGAGAATGCGGCCCATCGGCCCTTCATCGCCGATGCGCAAGGCCGGACTGCCGCGCAGCCTTTTGGCGGGCGGACAATCCGAGAGATCGGGCTTGTGGCTCTCGCGCGTGTGAAGGATCGGCCATTGCTTTTGCCGAAACAACGCGATCAGCGCGGCGACGGTCGGCACGATGGCGGCGACCGGCGAAAGGTCGTTGCCCAGCGTCTCGCCAAAGCCGCCGGGCTCGACGAAATCGCGCTGCATGTCGATGACGACCAGCGCCGTATGGGCGGGGTCGAGCGGGTAGGGGAAAGGGTCGGCCGGGACCTCGATCATCTCAATGCCCCGCCATGTGACGGCCGATCGTCGTGCGGTCCGCGCCCGCCGCCGGCGTCAGATAGGCGACCTTGCCCTCCGACATGACGGCGATGCGATCGGAAAGCTCGAGGATCTCATCGAGATCCTCGGAGACGAGCAGCACGGCGGCGCCGCGGTTGCGCTGATCCATAATCTGCGCGCGGATGTCGGCGACCGAAACGAAATCGAGGCCGAAGCATGGGTTGGCGACGATCAGCACGTCGACGTCGACGGACAGTTCCCGCGCGAGCACGGCGCGCTGCACATTGCCGCCCGACAGATCGCGGATCGGCGTTTCCGTGCTCGGCGTCTTGACATTGTAGCGCGTAATGAGGTCGCGCGCCCTGGCCCGCATCGGTTCGCGCGACAGCCACCAGTTCAGGCTGGCGATCGGCGGCTTGTCGAAGCTGCGGAACGCCATGTTCTCGGCGACCGACATCGTCGGGACGGCGGCGTTTTTCAACGGCTCCTCGGGCAGGCCGAACACTTTGTAGCGATCGAAATGATCGCGCGTCGGCTCGAAATTCTGATCGTGGATCAGCACCTGCCCCATTTTGATAGGCCTCTGGCCCGAAAGAGCCTCGACCAGCTCGGCCTGGCCGTTGCCCGAGACCCCGGCTATGCCGACGATTTCGCCGGCCGCCACCTTCAGGTCGAAGCCGGCGACCGCGTCGCGGCCCTCGTCGTTTTCGGCGAAAAGGCCGGCGATTTCCAGCACCGTTCCGCTCTTGGGCGCTTCGATTCGAGCGGCCGATTGGCGCACCACGGCGTCGCCGATCATCATCGCCGCCATTTCGCGCGTCGTCAGCACCCCGACCTTGCCGCCGCCGACTTTGGCGCCGCGCCGCAAGACGCTGACGTCGTCGCAAAACGCCTCCACCTCGCGGAACTTATGGCTGATCATAGCCACCGTGATCTCGCCGCGATGCGCCATATCCCTCAGCAGGCCGAGAATTTCGTCGGCTTCGCCCGGCGTCAGCACCGAGGTCGGCTCGTCGAGAATGAGGAACCGCTGGTTGAGATACAGCAGTTTCAGGATTTCGAGCTTCTGCTTCTCGCCCGCCGCCAGCGACGACACCGGCCGGTCGAGCGGCACGCGGAACGGCATGCGGTCGAGGAACGCTTCGAGCGCCCGCCTCTCCTTGCGCCAGTTGATGATCGCCGGCGCATCGGCGCGGCTGGCGACAAGATTTTCGGCGGCGGTCAGCGACGGCACCAGCGTGAAGTGCTGATAGACCATGCCGACGCCCAGCGCCTGGGCGTCGCGCGGATTGCGGACCTCGACCTGCTGTCCGTCGAGCATCAGCGTGCCGCGATCGGGAATGTAGAAGCCCATGATGCATTTGACGAGCGTCGACTTGCCCGCGCCATTCTCGCCGAGAAGCGCATGAAAGGTGCCCGCCGGCACTTTGATCGACACATTGTCGAGCGCGACCAGCGAACCGAAAGTCTTGGTCATGCCGATCGTCTCCAGCGATGGTCCCTTTGTCGTGACGGTCTGCGGAAGGACTTCGGCGACGCTCATTGGACACCCCTTGCCTCGGCGGCGATGATCGCGACGGGGCCGCCGCCGTCCGGACCTTGATGCTCGGCGCCGCCCGAGACGTAGAGTTCGGCGTGGCCGATAAGGCCCGCCAGGGCGCCGGCGACGAAGCCGCGCGCGTGACGCGTGGAGGAAATATCGGAATCGTCGAGCATGGTGTGGCGAGAGCCGCGCAGACGCCCGGTGGAGCCCGCCTCGGCCTTGGCGAGCAGAGCGACGACGCGCGAACGATCGGGCGCCGCCAATTGACCCGGCGACGCGAGGCCGAGAGAGGCCAAGACGGCGCGAACCGGCTCGACATCGATCGAATCGCCCATCACGCCATGCGCGATCCGCAGCGGGCCGCGCCAGCCGGGCGCGGCGCCAAGCACGACAATCTCATGGTCCGTCAATTCGACGCCGGCGGAGGCCGAAGCGCGCGAGCAAAACAGCCCCCAGTCGCGGCCGATCGCCTCGTCGGCCAGCTGCGCGCGGTCGATTTCCCCGAGCGCGACGCCGATGCCGAGCGAGGACGCGGCCCGCGAAAGCGCCATGGATTTCAGCGGATCGCGTGTCGCCGTTGCGCCGCCGCGCGCTTCGACCTCGGCGACGCGCTCAAGCGTCAACAGCGGGCATTTGATCTGCACGAAATGGACGTCTTCGACATCGGCGATTCCGGCGTCGTTCATCGCCGCCCCGACGGCGCCCGCGACAAGATCGACCTGTTCGAGCCGTCCCAGATGCTCGTATGGGAGATCAGTCGTGCGGGCGCGGCCGAGCGCCAGCGCGCCTTTCTCGGGCGGCCCTTCGACATCCCGGCGTTCGAACACCACGATATGGGGCGAAAGCGCCCCTTCCGTGCCGCCGGACATGACGATGCAGACCGCGTCCGCCTGTTCTGGCGGCAAGTGGCGCCGCAGCAGGTCTTTGAGCGCGCGGCTTGCGAAGCCCCGCGTGAAATCGTTGACGCAGCCGTTGCCCTCCGTCTTGCCAAGGATCGCGACGAGATCAGGCGGCCTGATCGCTCCCGAAGCGATCATCGCCTCCAGGGAAGAGACGTCGTCGGGCACCCGCGTCGCGATCCGGTGAACGAAGGCCTGGCGGGTCATGGCAGGCCCGCGATGAAAGTAGCCGAATCGCTGACGGCGCCGAATACGCCGCCCTGCATCTTGACCATCTTAATCGCCGCCAGATGGTTGCCGTGGTCGGTCGCCGCGCAGCAATCCTCCAGCAGCAGGCATTCAAAGCCGCGATCGTTCGCTTCGCGCATGGTGGTGTGCACGCAGACATCCGTAGTGATACCGGTCAGCACGAGATTGTCGACGCCGCGCGTTCGCATGATCAGTTCGAGATCGGTCGCGCAGAACGAGCCCTTGCCCGGCTTGTCGATGATCGGCTCGCCCGGCTCGGGCGCGAGTTCGTCGATGATGTTCCAGCCCGGCTCGCCGCGTATCAAAATTCGCCCGCACGGACCGGCGTCGCCGATGCCGGCGCCGATGCGCTGCGAGCGCCAGCGTTTGTTGGGCGGCAGGTCGGCAAGATCGGGGCGATGGCCCTCGCGCGTATGGAAGACGTGGTAGCCTTTTGCGCGCGTCGCGGCGAGCAGGGCGGCGATCGGCTTGATCGGCGCGCGGGTGAGCGCGAGGTCGTAACCCATCGTGTCGACGTAGCCGCCCGGCCCGCAGAAGTCCGTCTGCATGTCGATGACGATGAGCGCGGTGTTTTGCGGGCGCCAGTCGCCATTGTAGGGCCAGGGATAGGGATCGGCGGGAATCGTCGGCATGTCGCTAGCGCACGATCGCGAGTTCGCCCGGCATGTCGCGTGAGGAGCGTTTGGCGCTCGACGTCGCGATCATGATGATGAGCGTGAGAATGTACGGCGCGGCGTTGAAGAAGTAGTAGCCCTGCGTGACGCCCACCGATTGCAACGCCGGGCCGATCGCGCCGGCGCCGCCGAACAACAGCGCGGCGAGGACGCAACGCATCGGGTTCCAGCGCGCGAAAATGACCAGCGCCACCGCCATCAGCCCCTGGCCCGACGACAGGCCCTGGTTCCAGGAGCCCGGATAGGACAGCGACAGAAACGCGCCGCCGACGCCGGCCAGGAAGCCGCCGACCGTCGTGGTGAGGAAGCGCACGAGATCGACCGAAATGCCCATCGCCCGCGCCGCCGCCGCGCTGTCGCCGACGGTGCGCACGACCAGCCCCCAGCGGGTGTTGCGCAGCGCCCAGGCCATCAGAATAGCGATGGCGATGCCCACAAAAAACAAGGGGTTGATGTCGAGCGCGCTCTTAAGGTTGAGATCGCCGCTCCAGCCGCCGAACGGCAAGGAGGGCAGGCGCGGCGCCGTCGGCTGGATATAGGGCTTGCCGAAGAAGAACGCGACGCCGGTGCCGAACAGCATCATCGCAATGCCGACCGCGACGTCATTGACCTTGGGCAGTTTGCAGATATAGCCGTGCATCGCGCCGAGCACGGAGCCCGCGACTCCCGCCGCCAGAACGCCGATCCATGGCGAGCCGGTGCGATAGGAGGCGGCGTAGGCGACCATCGCGCCGAGCACCAATGTGCCCTCCTGACCGAGATTGACCCGGCCCGATTTCTCGGTGAGGCATTCGCCGAGTGCGACGAACATG
>JBEKSH010000020.1:0-10474 GCA_049517235.1 Roseiarcus sp.
CCCTATCAGGCGACGCTGGCGCAGGCGCAGGGGCAATTGGCCAAGGACACCGCGCTGCACGCGCAGGCGGAAGCGGATCTGGCCCGTTACGAGACGCTGAGCAAGCAGAATTCGATCGCGCTTCAGCAGGTGGAGGACCAGACGTTCCTGGTGGCGCAGGACAAGGCCGCCATGGCGAGCGACCAGGCGCAGATCGACGCCGCCGCTCTCAACATCAGCTATTGCCGCATCGTGGCGCCGATCGGCGGGCGGGTCGGCCTGCGCCAGGTCGACCAAGGCAATTATGTGCAGGTCACCGACGCCAACGGCATTGTCGTCATCACGCAGATTCAGCCGATCAGCGTCATTTTCTCGACGCCGGAAGACAATCTGCCGCAGATCGCCGCGCGCCTGAAAAGCGGCGCGAGTTTGCCGGCGGCGGCATTCGACCGCGCCAACGTCAAGCAGCTCGCCGTGGGATCGCTGACCACGATGGACAATCAAATCGATACGACGACCGGAACGTTCAAGCTCAGGGCGACTTTCGCCAACGACGACGGCGCGCTTTTCCCCAACCAGTTCGTCAACGTGCGTCTGCTGGTCGACACGCTGGCGGGGGCGGTCGTCGTGCCGAACGCCGCCGTCCAGCTGGGCCCGAACGGCAATTTCGTCTATGTCGTGAAGGACGACGACACCGTTACCGTGCGCAACATAAAGATCGGCCCGGCGGACGCCGACCGCACGTCGATCGCCTCGGGGCTGGATGTCGGGGAGAGGGTGGTGATCGACGGCGCCGACCGGCTTCGCGAAGGCGCCAAGGTCGCGGTGCGCAACGCCCCCGGTCCGCTCGCCGCGCGGCCGGGCCCGGACGAGGCGGGCCCGGCGCCCGCGAGCGGACAGGGCGCCCAAGCCGCCGACCCTTCCCGGCCCGATCAGGGCGGTCAGCGCCCGCACGGCCGGCGCCAGAGTCAGGATCAGGCCGCTCCCGCCGCCAGCCCGCCGTGACGCCCATGCGCCGGAAGGACCAGCCTTGAACCCTTCGCGCCTTTTCGTCGAGCGGCCGGTCGCCACGTCGCTGCTGATGATCGCGATCCTGTTGATCGGCGTCGTCGCCTACAAGTTCCTGCCGCTGTCGGCTTTGCCCGAAGTCGATTACCCGACGATCCAGGTGCAGACCTTCTATCCCGGCGCGAGCCCGGAGGTGATGACCTCTTCGATTACCGCGCCGCTGGAGCGGCAATTCGGCGAGATGCCCGGCCTGTCGCAAATGTCGTCGCAAAGCTCGGCGGGCGCCTCGGTGATCGCCTTGCGGTTCGGGCTCGACATCGGCCTCGACGTCGCCGAGCAGGAAGTCCAGGCGGCGATCAACGCGGCGGGCAATCTGCTGCCGGCCGATCTGCCGGCGCCGCCGATCTACGCCAAGGTCAACCCCGCCGACGCGCCGATTCTGACGCTTGGCGTGACGTCGACGACCCTCAAGCTCACCGACGTCGAAAACATCATCGAGGGGCGCGTCGCGCAGAAACTTTCGCAATTGCCGGGCGTCGGGCTGGTGTCGATTTCCGGCGGCCAGCGTCCGAGCGTGCGCATCCACGCCAATCCGCTCGCCCTGGCGGCCTACGGCCTCAATCTCGACGATCTCCGCACGACGATCGGCAATCTCAACGTCAACACGCCCAAGGGCAATTTCGACGGCCCGGCGCAATCCTTCTCGATCAACGCCAACGACCAGATCCAGGACCCCCGCGACTACGACAATTCGGTGATCGCGTTCCGCAACGGCGCGCCCGTCAAACTCACCGACGTCGCGACGGTCGAGCAGGGTCCGGAGAATTCGAAACTCTCGGCCTGGATGAACGCGACGCCGGCGCTCATCGTCAATATCCAGCGCCAGCCCGGCGCCAATGTCATTGCGGTGGTCGACAGCGTCAAGAAGCTGCTGCCGGCGATCACCGCCTCGATCCCGTCTTCCATCAGCATTACGCCGCTGACCGACCGCACCACCACCATCCGGGCCTCCGTCGCGGATGTCGAATTCGAGCTTTCGCTGGCGGTGGCGCTTGTCGTGCTGGTGATCTTCCTTTTCCTGCGCAATATTCCGGCGACGATCATTCCAAGCCTTTCCGTCCCGCTGTCGCTCGTCGGCACACTGGCGGCGATGTATGAACTGGGCTTCAGCCTCGACAATCTGTCGCTGATGGCCTTGACCATCGCCACCGGCTTCGTCGTCGACGACGCGATCGTCATGATCGAGAATATCGCGCGTTTCCTCGAGATGGGCGAGACGCCGTTTCAGGCGGCGCTCAAGGGGTCGCAGCAGATCGGCTTCACGATCATCTCGCTGACCATATCCCTGCTGGCGGTGCTGATCCCGCTGCTGTTCATGGGCGACGTCGTCGGCCGCCTTTTTCACGAATTCGCGATAACTCTGGCGGTGACGATCGTCATCTCGGCGATCGTGTCGCTGACCCTGGTGCCGATGCTGTGCGCCAAGTTGCTGAAGCCGCACGTCGAGGGCGCGGCGAAGGCGTCGGAAGCGAGCGGCGGACGCTTTTTTCAGTCGCTCGTGCGCTCCTACGGCGCCGCGCTGGACGTCGTCTTGAATCACCAGACGATGACCTTGGTCGTGGCGTTGGCGACCTTCGTCCTGACCGGTTATCTCTATGTGGTCATCCCGAAGGGATTCTTTCCCGTCCAGGACACCGGCGTCATCCAGGGCGTCACCCAGGCCGCCCAGAGCACCTCGTTCTCGGCGATGGCGCGCCATCAGCAGGATCTGGCCGACGCCATCCTCAAGGACCCCGACGTCGTCAGCCTGTCCTCGTTCATCGGCGTCGACGGCGCCAACGTCACGCTCAATTCCGGCCGCTTTCTGATCAATCTGAAGCCGCACAGCGATCGCAAATTGACCGCCAGCCAGATCATCCGGCGCCTGCAGGAGGAAACGTCCGAGGTCTCCGGCGTCGCGCTGTTCATGCAGCCGGTTCAGGATCTGTCGATCGACACCACCGTCAGCGCGACGCAATATCAGTTCACGCTCGAAAACCAGGATCTGGGCGTGCTGCAGACCTGGACGCCGCAGCTGCTGGCCCGCTTGCAAAAGGTCCCCGAAATCGTCGACGTCGCGAGCGATCTGCAGCAAAGCGGGCTCTCCGCCTATCTGACGATCGATCGCCCGACCGCCGCGCGGTTCGGCATCACGCCGGCGACGGTCGACAGCGCGCTCTACGATGCGTTCGGCCAGCGCATCATCTCGACAATTTTCACCCAGTCGAACCAGTACCGCGTCATTCTCGACGCCGATCCTTCGATGCAACGTTCGGTGACTTCGCTCGGGTCGATCTATTTGCCTTCTTCGGCCTCGACGTCGGGCCAGGTGCCGCTCTCGGCGATCAGCGAGATCAAAATCCAGCAATCGCCGCTGCAGATTTCGCACTTGAGCCAGTCGCCGGCGACCACCATCTCGTTCAATCTCGCCCCCGGCGCCTCGTTGGGCGCCGCCGTCGACGCGATCCAGGCGGTGGAGGCCGAGATCAAGCTGCCGGCCAGTTTCGCGACGAGCTTTCAGGGCGCCGCGTCCGCCTTTCAGTCCTCGCTGTCGAACGAGCTATTCCTGCTGCTCGCCCTGATGATCGCGGGGGCGGGCCTCGACGTGATCGGCATCATCGGCATCGTGCTGCTGATCGGCATCGTCAAGAAGAACGCGATCATGATGATCGATTTCGCGCTCGACGCGCAGCGCAACGAGGGCAAGAACGCGCGGGACGCCATTCACCAGGCCTGCCTGCTGCGTCTTCGCCCCATTCTGATGACGACGATGTCGGCGATGTTCGGCGCGCTGCCGCTGATGCTGGGAACCGGCGTCGGCTCGGAGCTGCGCCATCCGCTGGGCCTGGCCATCGTCGGCGGATTGGCGGTCAGCCAGATCCTGACGCTGTTCACGACGCCGGTGATCTACCTGATGTTCGAGCGCATCGGCGCGCGCATCGGCGCGTCGGCCGCGCCAGGGCCGATCGCGGCGGAGGCGCCGTGAACAACAATCTCTCCGCCGTGTTCATTCGGCGACCGGTGGCCACGACGCTGTTGACCGTCGGCATCGCGCTGGCGGGCGCCTTCGCTTTCGGCCTGTTGCCGGTCTCGCCGCTGCCGCAGGTCGATTTTCCCACCATTTCGGTGCAGGCGACGATGCCTGGCGCGAGCCCGGACAACATGGCCTCAAGCGTCGCCTCGCCGCTCGAGCGCCACCTCGGCCAGATCGCCGACGTTACGGAAATGACCTCGTCGAGCTCGTTGGGAAACGCGCGCGTCACGCTGCAATTCGGGCTCGACCGCGACATCAACGGCGCCGCGCGCGACGTGCAGGCGGCGATCAACGCGGCGCGCGCCGATCTGCCCACCAGCCTTCGCTCCAACCCGACCTATCACAAGTTCAATCCGTCCGACTCGCCGATCATGGTCATCGCGCTGACCTCGCCGACGCGCACGCAGGGCCAGCTCTACGATGCGGCGGCGAACGTCATGCAGCAGCGCCTGTCGCAGTTGCAAGGCGTCGGCGAGGTCGACGTCGGCGGCAGCGCCCTGCCGGCGGTGCGCGTCGAACTCAAGCCGGGCGCGCTGTTCAAATATGGCGTCGGCCTCGAAGACGTGCGCGCCGCGCTCGCCTCGGCCAACGCCAACAGTCCGAAGGGCGCCATCGAAGACGACGATTTCCACTACCAGATCTACACCAACGATCAGGCCAGCCACGCCAACCAATACCGCGATCTGGTCATCGCCTATCGCGACAACGCCGAGATCCGGCTGAGCGACGTCGGCGAGGTCAGCGATTCCGTGGAGGACCTGCGCAACGCCGGCCTCGCCAACGGCAAGCCCGCGGTGCTGGTCATTCTTTATCGCCAGCCCGGCGCCAACATCATCGACGCCGTCGACTCCGTCAAGGCCGAACTGCCGCGCATGGCCGCCTCGCTGCCCGGCGACGTCGATCTGACCATCGCGCTCGACCGCTCCAAGACCATCCGCACCTCGCTGGCCGACACCGAGCGCACGCTCGTGATGTCGGTCGCCCTGGTCACGCTCGTCGTGTTCCTGTTCCTCCGCAATTTGCGCGCCGCCGCCATTCCGAGCATCGCCGTCCCGGTATCGATCGTCGGCACGTTCGGCGCGATGTATCTGCTCGGCTTCAGCCTCGACAATCTCTCGTTGATGGCGCTGACGATCTCGACCGGCTTCGTCGTCGACGACGCGATCGTCGTGCTGGAAAACATTTCCCGCCACATGGAGGCGGGCATGACGCGGATGGAGGCGGCCCTGCTGGGGGCGCGCGAAGTCGGCTTCACCGTCCTGTCGATCAGCATTTCGCTGGTGGCGGTTTTCCTGCCAATCCTGCTGATGGGCTCGATCATCGGACGGCTGTTCAGGGAATTTGCGATCACCCTGTCGATGGCAGTGACGATTTCGCTGTTCATTTCGCTCACCGCGACGCCGATGATGTGCTCGCGCTTTCTGCCCAATCCGGCCGAACATTCGAACGGCTGGTTCTACCGGGTGACCGAGCGCGGCTTCGAGGCGATGCAGGACTTTTACCGCCGCACGCTCGCGGTGGCGCTCAGGCATTCGCTAATCGTAGCGCTGGTTCTCCTTTCAACCATCGGCCTCAACGTCTATCTGTTCACGCACATCGCCTACGGGCTGTTTCCGGCCCAGGACACCGGCCTGCTGATCGGCAGCATCCAGGCCGACCAAAGCATCTCGTTTCAGGCGATGAAACAAAAGCTCACCCAATTGCAGGGCATCGTGCAGGCCGATCCGGCGGTCGACAGCGTCGTCGGTTTCACCGGCGGCAGACAAACCAATTCCGGCTTCGTGTTCGTCTCGCTCAAGCCGCTCGCCCAGCGCAAGGTCGGCGCCGAGCTGGTCGTCGGCCGGTTGCGGGACAAGCTGGCGCAGGTCGCCGGCGCAAGGCTCTATCTGCAGGCCGCCGCCGATTTGCGCAGCGGCGGCCGGCAAAGCAACGCGATGTATCAGTTCACGTTGCAGAGCGACGACGCGCAGACGCTCTATCAATGGGCGCCCCGGCTGACCGCGGCGATGCAGAAGATTGACGTTCTCACCGAGGTCAATTCGGATCAGCAGCAGGGCGGGCTGCAAAGCAATCTGACGATCGACCGCGCGACCGTCGCGCGGCTTGGCCTCAGCCTGAGCGCGATCGACAACACGCTTTACGACGCCTTCGGCCAGCGCCAGGTGTCGACCATTTACAGCGCGGTCAACCAATATCACGTCGTGATGGAGGTGGAGCCGCGATACTGGCAGGATCCGCAGACCTTGAGGGACATCTGGGTCTCCACTTCAGGCGCCAACCCTTCAGGCACGCAGAGCACCAACGCGGCCGCGGGCTCTTTTTCCGCGACATCGGCGAGCGCCAGCGCCGCGGCGACGATCGCCGCCGATTCGGCGCGCAATCTGGCGATCAACTCGATCGCGGCGACCGGCCATTCCAGCGCCTCGGCCGGCGCGTCGGTCTCCACACGGATGGAGACGATGATCCCGCTGGCCGCTTTCGCCAGCTTCGGGTCCGCCCAGACTCCCCTCGCGGTCAATCACCAGGGACCGTTCGTCGCAACGACCATTTCGTTCAATCTGAGGCCCGGACACGCGCTCAGCGAGGCGCAACAGGCCATCGGCGAGGCGATCAGCGACATTCGCATGCCTTCGACGGTTCGCGGCTCGTTCGCGGGAACGGCGGCGACCTATCAGCAATCCCTGGCGAACGAACCTTTGCTGATCGCCGCCGCCCTGGCGGCGGTCTATATCGTGCTGGGCATCCTTTATGAGAGCTACATCCACCCGCTGACGATCATCTCGACACTGCCGTCCGCCAGCGTCGGCGCGTTGCTCGCGATGAAGATGTTCGACACCGAATTCACGATCATCGCGTTGATCGGCATCATCCTGCTGATCGGCATCGTCAAGAAGAACGCGATCATGATGATCGACTTCGCGCTGCAGGCGCAACGAAGCGGCCTGGAACCGAACGAGGCGATCTTCCAGGCCTGCCTGTTGCGCTTCCGGCCGATCATGATGACGACTTGCGCGGCGCTGCTTGGGGCGCTGCCGCTCGCGTTTGGAACCGGCGAAGGGTCGGAATTGCGTCATCCCCTGGGAATTTCGATCGTCGGGGGCCTGATCGTCAGTCAGGCATTGACCCTCTACACGACCCCGGTCATCTATCTCTACCTCGACCGACTCAGCCGATGGCTGCGCCGCCTTTGGGATCGGTTCTATCTCGGTCGGACGGGTGAGCGGGTCGCGGGGGTTCGGTAATGGGGCGCGGAAGCGTTGCGCGGTGGCCGACGCTGACCGGCGCGGCGCTCATTTTGAGCGGTTGCGCCGTCGGACCCGACTATCAACGACCGGCGGCGATCGTCCCCGCGCAATATAAAGAGATGAAGGGCTGGAAGCTCGGCGCGCCGCGCGACGATTTCGCCAAGGGCGACTGGTGGAAGCTGTTCCGCGATCCCGAGCTCGACGCGCTCGAGGCGCAGGTCGTGGTCTCGAACCAGACCGTCAAGGCCGACGAGGCCAATTACCGCGAGGCGCAGGCGCTGATCGCGGAAGGCCGCTCGCAGCTGTTCCCGACCTTGACCTTCAATCCGTCTCTGACGCGGGCCTCTAGCGTCGGCACCAGCCTCAGCGCCGAGGGGAACGCCGGCTGGACGCTCGATCTGTGGGGCAAAGTGCGGCGAACGATCGAGAGCGAAACGGCGGGCGCGCAACTCACCGCCGCCGACCTCGCCAATGCGACTCTTTCGATGCAATCCTCGCTCGCGGCCGCCTATTATCAATTGCGCGAGACGGATTCGCTGCATGATCTGCTGGACAAGACGGTCGCCGATTACAATAAATCGCTCAGCATCGCGCAGAACCAAAAAAATGCAGGGATAGCGGCGGAATCCGACGTCATCACGGCGCGCGCGCTGGTGTACGCGGCCCTGGCCCAGGAGATCGGCACAGGCGTTGCGCGCGCGCAATTCGAACATGCGATCGCCGTGCTGATGGGCCGCCCGCCGGCGGGACTCTCCATTCCGCACGGCGAACTGACGCAGGGCGTTCCCGAGATCCCGCTGCGCGTGCCGTCGACGCTGCTCGAGCGGCGTCCCGACATCGCGGCGGCGGAGCGCATGATGCAGGAGGAGAACGCGCTGATCGGCGTGGCGACCGCCGGCTATTATCCCAACGTGACGCTTTCGGGCGCGTTCGGCTATGCCGGCAATCCGTTCAAGGGCGGGCTTGGCGCGACAAACCCCGCCTGGTCGTACGGTCTATCGGTCGCGCAGACCCTGTTCGACGCCGGGCTGACGACGGCGCAGGTCGCGGCCGCGCGAGCGACCTATGAGGCGAGCGTCGCCACCTATCGCCAGACGGTGCTGACGGCGTTTCAGCAAGTGGAGGACCAGCTCGCCGCGATCCCGGTTCTGACCAGCGAAGCGGGCGTGCAGGTCAAGGCGGTCGCGGACGCCGAGCAGGCCGTGCAGTACGCGATCAATGAATATAAAGCCGGAACGCAAAATTTCACCACCGTGGTGACCGCGGAGGCGACGGCGCTGACGGATGAAGAATCCTTGCTGACGACCCGGGAGCAGCGGCTGCTCGCCGCCGTCAGCCTGATCGTCGCGCTCGGCGGCGGCTGGGACGAAACGAAGCTGCCGCCCGAATAGCGCCCGCCGCCACGCCGTTCGCCCTCACGCCAGAAGCTGATACCGCCGGGCGACCTCTCGCGCCGCGATCAGCTCGGCGACCGCCAGGGCCTCGGCGCTCGCCGCGCGCGTCGCGCGCACCGCCGCGACCAGCGTTGGCGGACCTGGCGGATCGGCCAGCAGGCGATCTTGCGCCGTCAACAGGAGATCCATGGCGGCGACCGCCTCGTCGTCGCCGCTTTGCCCGAGCGCCAGCATCAAAGCCAGCGCCGGCCGGCGCGCCTTGGCGATGCGCGCCACGCGATAGGAATTGAGATAGCGCTTGACGCCGCGCGGCGTGCCGGCGGCCAGAGGCGCCAGCGCAGCCAGCAGCGCCGCTTCCGCGACGCTCAGCGGCTCGGACAGCAGCGATTGTCTTGCGTCGATCGCCGGCGCGGACTGGCGCGTCGCGCCGCCCCCGCCCAGCAAGCGCGCGACGAGGCGTCCGCCGTTCGCGGCGCCGGCGAGCCTGACGTTGAAGGTCAGCTGGAACAGCTTGTCGAGCCGGCTGCGCAGCCGGTCGGCTTCTGCGACCGCCGGAGCCAATGCGGCGGGATCGCAGGCCAGCGCCGCGACAAAGCGCGGCCCGAGCAGGGAATGGGCGGTTTCGATCAGATCGAGCGCTTGCGCGGGCGCCAGCGCATCGAGGTTGTCGAAGGCCAGCAACAGTCTTTCGGGCGCCGGACCCACCGGCGCGGGAAGCGTCGGCGTCTGAACGGGCGGCGGCGGAACTTGCGGGCCGAGAACGGCGCGCGGGGGCGCCGGCGAAGCGGTCGCGGCGGGCGCGCGCTCCGGTTGGCTGCCCATCAGCCTGCCGAGCGCCGCAAGGAACGCCCGCGCGGCCGGCGGACCGGCGGCCGCCGATTCCATGAACGGCGGGCTCGGCGCGCGCGCCGGCGTCGCGTGGCCGCGCGCGCTTGCGCGCTTTTCGGCCGCCTCCGCCTGCCTTGCCGCCGCATCCGTTTCGGCGGTGAGCGTGGCGATACGGCGGTTCAGCCGCGCCGAGGCGGCGTCGAGATCGCGCTGGCGCTCGCGAACGTCATAGGCCAGGAGTCTCGCGGCGCGAAATAGCATCGCCGTGAACTGAAGCGCGCGCCAAAGATTCACGGCCAGCGCGATGACGCCGAGCAGGGCCAGCCCGGCGACGACATTCGAGATCAAGCCGACATGGGCGGCGAGCCAATCGGCGACGAACGTAAACGGCGAGCCGAGGCCGCGCAGCCAGTCGGACGCCTGGGGCGTGCGCGCCTCGGTCAAGCCGAGCGCCAGCGCGAGAAGCGCCAGCGCCGCCAGCAGCAGCCGCCGCTGGCTGCGATAGGCCCACAGCGCGCCCAACACGACGCCGGCCCGCGCGCCCCAGCCGGCGCCCGCGAGATCGCGCACAAGGTCCTTGAAATTGGCGGTCGAATCGCCGGCGACCAGATCGAACCGGCGCAGCCGCGCCTCGATCGGCGCGCGCTTGGCGCGCGCATAGGCGTCGATGCGCGACCCCGCCGTCTCATAGAGCATGTTCTCGATCAGACGGGCGCGGCGCGCCTCGACGTCGTCGCGCGCCTGACGCTCGGCGTCCAACCTGCGGCGCGCGTCGTCGTGCCGCTCCAGCGCCTTGTTGGCGGCCTGGTAGGGGTCGACGCCGGCATGGGCGGCCTCGTCGGCGAGGGCGGCGTAGTTGACGCCGGAATTGTCGCGCCCGAGCGCGCCGAACACCGCGGCGGCGATCGCGCTGGCCGGGTCGCCGGCGATCCCGGCGGCGTCGATCG
>JBEKSH010000021.1:0-10392 GCA_049517235.1 Roseiarcus sp.
TCATTGGCGAGTTCGCAAATCACCGCCACCGGCGGCACAGCGGCGAGCCTGCAAAGATCGACCGCCGCCTCGGTGTGGCCGGAGCGCATCAGCACGCCGCCCTCTTTGGCGATCAGCGGGAACACATGGCCGGGGCGCACGAAATCGCCGGCGCCCATGTTGCCGTTGGCCAGCGCGCGCACCGTATTGGCGCGCTGTTCGGCCGAAATGCCTGTCGTCAGCCCATGGCGCGTATCGACGGACACGGTGAAGGCGGTGCCAAGCGGCGCATCATTCATCGCCACCATCGGCGCCAGATTCAGGCGCTGCGCGTCGCGCGCGGTGAGCGGCGCGCAAACGATGCCGCAGCCGTTGCGGATGATGAACGCCATCTTTTCGGTGGTGCAGAGCGAAGCGGCGGTGATGAGATCGCCTTCGTTCTCGCGATCGTCATCGTCGGTGACGACGACGATTTCACCGCGGGCGAAGGCTTCGACCGCCAAGGCGACGTTGTGCGACATTTCGTTTCCCTGATCGGCGGCGGCGGCCAGCGCAAGAAAATCGTTGGGCGTGACGGCGCCATGCGTTTGCGCGACGATGTGTTCGGCCGTCTCGCGCGAAACCCAGGCGCCCTCGTCCCTGCAGATCTGCGTGATCGCGCCGGGCGACACGCCAATGCGCCGCGCGAAATCCGAGCGCTTGACGCCGTTGCGAATGAGCCAGTCCGCGAGCTTCATCGGACGAAGGTAGGCGCAGTAACCGTTTAGTTCAACTCAAAGAGCGATGGCATTTTCGAAATGTCTTAAATGCGCCATTCAAACGGCCTTGGGCAAGGCACGCTCGGGGCGACACATTCACGCCACTATCTTGACGCCGACGCCCCCCGCCGTGAGGGCGCCGCCGGCCGTTCGGGCGTCCTCAACGCGGTCGAGGCGCACGAGGGCGAGGGCGAGGCCGTTCGCCGCCGAGCCGAGCGTCCCCACCGGCGTTTCTCCCGCCAGAACCGGCGTTCCGACCGCCGGCGCCGCGCCGGTCAGCGCCAGACGGACGATGCGCTTGCGCAGCGCCCCGCGATGGCGCATGCGCGAGACGACTTCCTGCCCGACATAGCAGCCCTTTTCGAAATCGACGCCATGCAGCAGGTCGAGATTGGCGTCATGGGGAAAGATGTCGGCATAGGCGAAATCGACACCGCCGCGCGGGACGCCGAGCCTGATGCGGTGCGCGTCGTATTCGTCGGCGCCGCCGCGGGCGACGGCGGCGGCCTTGGCGCGCGGCAGGATCGCCCGGGAGCCGAGCTGCGGGTCGCGCGGATCGACATAGAGGAAGCCGCCCGGCGCCCCCGGAGGCGGCGCGCCCCAGAACGCGACCACCGCCAGATCGGCGCTGTCGTCGGTTATCGTCACTTTCGCGCGCAGGCGATAGAAGCCGAGCCGCTTGGCGAGTTCGCCAAGCTGCGCGGCCGGGCAATCGATCAGAAAAGCCGTCCCCGACTCGGCCGGGACGCGAAGCGCCAGAAAGTCGAACAGGATCTTGCCCTGCGGCGACAGCAGCGCGGCGTAGCGCGCCGCGCCGACCGCCAGGCTTTGCACGTCGTTGGTCAGTAAGCCCTGCAGGAAGCTCGCCGCCTCTTCGCCGGCGACCCGCAGAACGCCCCGGTCTTCGAGCTCGGCCGCTTTGATCGTCATTGGCGTAAACTCCGGGGGCGCTTGCATCTGGCGTTCGTGTTAGTTAGTCCGCCCGTCGTCGCGCGCAAGCGCCGGAGCCTCGATGCCGAAGACCTTCGATCTCATCCTTCACGGCGGAACGGTCGTCAATCAGGACGGAACCGGCGCGCGCGACATCGGGGTGACCGGCGGGCGCGTCGCCGAGATCGGCGATCTCGCCTGGGCCTCCGCCGGCGAGCGCGTCGATTGCCGCGGCCTGCATGTCCTGCCGGGCGTGATCGACACCCAGGTGCATTTTCGCGAACCGGGCGCGACGCACAAGGAGGATATGGAGACGGGTTCGCGCGCGGCGGCGCTTGGCGGCGTCGCCGCCGTGTTTGAAATGCCCAACACCGACCCACCGACCACCTCAGCCGCCGCGCTCGAAGACAAACTGGCGCGCGCCAGGGGCCGCATGCATTGCGATTTCGCGTTCTGGGTCGGCGGCGCGCATGACAACGCCGCCGCCATCCCCGAGCTCGAGCGCTTGCCGGGCGCGGCCGGAATCAAGGTGTTCATGGGCTCCTCGACCGGCAAGCTGCTGGTCGCCGACGACGCCGGGGTGCTCGAAATCCTGCAAAAAACCCGCCGCCGCGCCGCCTTTCACGCCGAGGATGAAGCGCGGCTCAACGCGCGCAAGGCGCTGAGAATCGCAGGCGATCCCTCGTCGCATCCCCTCTGGCGCGACGAAATCGCGGCGCTGCAATGCACGCAGCGCCTCGTGGCTTTGGCGCGCCAGGCCCGCGCGCGCGTGCATGTTCTGCATATTTCGACGATGGAGGAGATCGCGTTTCTGCAAGGCGCCAGGGATGTCGCGACCTGCGAGGCGACGCCGCATCACCTGACCCTCAGCGACGAAGATTACGCGCGCCTTGGAACCAGATTGCAGATGAACCCGCCGGTGCGCGGCGTCCGCCACCGCGACGGCCTGTGGCGCGGGATCGCGCAAGGCATCGTCGACGTGCTCGGCTCGGATCACGCGCCCCATACGCTCGCCGAAAAGGCCAGGCCCTACCCCGACAGCCCGTCGGGCATGACCGGCGTGCAGACGCTGGTTCCCGTGATGCTCGACCATGTCGCCGCCGGGCGCCTCACCCTGCCGCGCTTCGTCGACCTGACCAGCGCCGGCCCCGCGCGCGTCTTCGGCATCGCCTGCAAGGGCCGCATCGCCGCCGGCTACGACGCCGACTTCACGATCGTCGACCTCAAGCGGGTCGAGACGATCCGCGATTCCTGGATCGCCTCGCGCTGCGGCTGGACGCCGTACGACGGCAAGACGGTGACCGGCTGGCCGGTCGGGACCTTCGTGCGCGGCGCCCGCGTGATGTGGGAGGGCGAGCTGACGACCCCCGCGCAGGGCGCGGCGGTGCGCTTCGGCGAGGCGCTGTAGGGGCCGGTCGACTCGACAAAATTTGGGTCCTCAAAATCCCCCGAAACATTTCCCGGAAACGGGCGATATCAATAGTTTATAGCCAGGAAAATTTCCGCTCGGCCTGCCGGCGAACCCCATCCTGCCGCTCTTTGGCGAGTCCTCGTCTCTCGCCTCGTTCGGGGCCGCGCCCGAAGCGAGGCGAGCGGAGCCGTAGGCGATGCGACCAACCACTGTGAAATCGTACATTGGACAAACAGGAATGTCCAGAAAATATTTCTCTAAAACAGAATGCGCGCGCGCCCACGCGCCGGCGACAGCGCCGCACATTCATCGATCGCCTGGAGGCGATTATGCGCAAATCGCCATTCCGCCGGACCAAGGCGAGACCGTAAAGGAGAGCCTGACGGATCGCTTGCCCCGCGCAAATCGGCCGATCGGCGCAAACCCGGTCTCCTCGACCGGTCGCGGCGCGACGCCGTTGGTTGCTGGCTATCGTTGAGGAGTGCGTCATGATCATCAGGGCGATGGGAAATTACGACGGCTTCGACTGGACCCTGTCGACGACAATATTCAACGTCGACTTCAAGGCCTCGGGGGTCAACGACCTGGTCGCCCAGACATCCGGCATGTGTCCCAACTGCGACATGCAAGAACTTGTCCTCATCTGCCACGGTGTGGGCGGCGTCATCAATTTTGGAAGCGATACGATCGGCGGCATTTCTCAACCGGGCCAGGACCCGCTGTATGGCCTGGCGCCTCTCTCGTCGGTATTCGTCTCGTCCGCGACGAATTTGCCCCGTCTCATTTTGGAAGTGTGCGAGGCCGGAAAAAATCCGAACGCGCTGCTGGCGATCGCCAACACAATTCTTCACCCTGTCTACGCCTGCACCGGCGACGTCCATCCGAATCTCGGCTTGACGGACTACGGAACCTGGGATGGCGACACCGTCGTCGCCTATCCCGGAGCGCAATCCTTGACGACGCTGGGTCACGGACAGCAAGTCCCGCCGACCCCGACCATCTTGAATTGACACGGCGACCCGCCCTGTTGCGCCGATACGCGGGCGCAACAGGGCGCTGGCCGGCCGGGATCACGGCGATGACGCTGCTTACCGCGCTCCCGCAACGCCAGCCGCCGCTTCGATCACCCTCCGGTCTTCAGGGTGGTCAGCGCCGACTGCACGGCGCTGGAGCTTGAAGCGGCGGGAGACGAGGACGCCGCCTTGTAATCGCCGTCGGAATCCTTGACCTGCGCGGACAGGGGATTGGGCTTCTTGAAGTCGCCGTCGAGGGCGCGCGCGCTCGATGCGGCGACCGGGGCCGGGGATGCGGTCGCAACCGCCGAACTTATTGCCGAAACAGACATTTTCATCTCCCTTCGGCATGCGGCGCCGATCCGCAGCAACCTGGGCCGCCAGCTTTACCGAGCGCTTAATGCACCGGGGCGGAAATGTGTTTTTAACTATACGAAACCGTAATGTGAGGAATTGCGCGGCTTAGCCGGGTTGCGGCTTGCGGCCTGGACGGCGCCTCGCGGGCGCGTCGTCGCCGGGCGTCTTGCGCGCTGCATTCCCGATCGTCGCGATCCCTTGCGCATCGTCCATACGCTCGCCAACATGATCCGCGCCCGCGTCCTCGCGATCGCCTGCGGCTACGAGGATGCCAGCGAGCTCGACGCCTCGCGCTCGGATCCGGCGTTCAAGCTGGCCTGCGGACGGCTGCGCGACGCGGGTCGTGGAGGCGCCAGGCGTCAGCCCCGTCAATCCTGGTGGCCGCCCGACAGCGGCACGAAGGGAATGATCACGCCGCCAAAAATGTCCGACCGCGTCACCACGAAGGCGCCGTCGGCGCCGATCGTCTTGACCACTTTCAGCACATGCTGGGCGCCGGGCGGTCCGACCGGAATGACCATGATTCCGCCGGGCTTCAACTGTTGCAGCAGCGGCGGCGGGATATGGTCGATGCCGCAGGTGACGATGATCTTGTCGAAGGGCGCCGCCGCCTCCCAGCCGTAGTAGCCGTCGGCGCTGCGGGTCGCGATGTCGGCGTATTCGCGATAGCCCCTGGCGATGAGCGCGTCGTAGACGGCGCGCGTGCGCGTCGCGAGTTCGGGAATGATTTCGATCGTCCAGAGTTTGTCGGTCAGATAGCTCAGCAACGCCGACTGGTAGCCGGAGCCGGTGCCGATTTCGAGAATTCTGTCGCCCGCATGGACGCCGAGAGCGCTCGTCATGCGCCCAACGACGCCCGGCGGGGTGATCGTGACGCCGAAGCCGATATCGAGATAATGTCCGACGTAGGCGCGCTGGCGATCCTCCGGCAACACGAATTCCTCGCGCGGCGTCATCAGGAAGGCGCGCTTGTCGTCCGGGCTCCGAAGATCGTTAATGGCGACGAGCTGCTGATAGCGGTCGAAGCGCTCGCCCAGGAGGATCGCGTCCTCGCCGCGATAGACGACCATCCAGTCGACAAAGTCGACTTTGCGCGCCATCGGCGGCCACAAATCGCGCCGGAACGGCCTCGGCGCGTCGGCGCGCGCCGGACAGGCGGCGAGGACGCCGGCCGCCCCGCCGAGAAGAAAGTCGCGTCTGAGCATCCCAGGGCCTCCCCTGCCGCGCCGGGCGCCGGATTTCTTAAGCGCAAGCGCGAAGTCGAAACGCATGCTGCGCCTCATCCGCGGCGCCGACAAGGTCGGTCCAGTCGCCCGGGTCAGCTGGCGGCTTGAACGAGCGCCGCTAGCGCGCGAGTTTCGCCGCGAGAAAATCGCGCGTCTCGGACCTGGATCGTTCGGCGGCGTCCGCATCGTACTTCAGCCACATGCCAAAAAGCCGCATTCCGGCGGCCACCCCCGGGTTGTCGAACCCGTGGTAGGCGCCGGGGTAGACGACAAGTTTGAAATCCGAGCTGTCGCCCGACTGATTCCTCGCCAGTCGCTCGCAATCCGCCGCGGGCGTGACATTGTCCGACTCGCCGATGAGAATGAGGGTGGGCATCGCCAGCCTGATGGTCGCCTGATTTTCGCAAGGGGGATAGAAGGCCACCGCGGCTTTGAAATTCAGATCGCGCGGGACCGCAAAAGCGGCGGCGAAGCGGGCCGAGGCGATCTGCAGGGCGGTATCGGCGCCTTGCGAGTAACCGACGGCGGCGATCCGTTTCGGGTCGACAATGGGGAGCCTGGAAAGGTAAAGCAAGGCGCCGAACGCGTCGGATACGCCTTCGCCGAAGTCGGTGGCGCAGGTTTCCCTGATGCGCCGGGTCGCGAAATCATCGACGAACAGCGCGACGTAACCCCAGCCCGCAAACATCTCGCCAATCGATCTCCTGGTCGCGGGGGGACCGAGGCAGGAGTGCAGCAGGACGACCGCCGGAAAAGGACCCTCGCCGTTTGGCCTGGTCAGGTAGCCCTGAATGGGCGTGGCGCGCTTGCTCTCATCGATCTTGGCGTGCTCCTCGCCTTGACCGGGTCGGGGAGCGGCGCTGTCGAATTTCACCAGTTGCTCGGCCGATGCGGGCGGCGGCCGGGCGAACGCGAGCCCCGATAGCGCCGCGACGGCGAAACATCTGCAAGCGAACGTGCGCACGGCGCTCACCGATGCCAATCCTCTGTGGGTATTTGCGTCTCGGTGGAAGACGAACACAGCTTCGTCGCGCCAGCTCTAGCAAACATATCATCAGCGCGACAATGCGGTCGCCGTCGCCCATCTTGGCGATGCGCGCCGGCTCCCTCAGCTCCCCGTTCGGTTCGGATCGCGCCAGGCGCGCTCGAAGGGCAGGCGCCAGGCGTGCGGCGCGACGAGCTGGTGCACCGATTTCGGCCCCCACGATTCGGGCGCGTAAAGGCGCACGGGCGGCGGCGACTCCAGCAGGGGAATCGACACCTCCCACAGCCGCTCGATGCCCTCGGCGGTGGTGAACAGCGTGTGGTCGCCGCGCATCGCGTCGAGGATCAGCCGCTCGTAGGCTTCGAGCACGTCGCCGATCAGGCCGGTCTCATGCATCGCGAACTGCATGCTCAGCTTGTCGAGGCGCATGCCCGGGCCGGGGCGCTTGCCGTAGAACGACAGCGACACTTTGGCGGCGTCCGCGAGGTCGAACGTCAAATGGTCGGGGCCTTGCGCGCCGACGCCCGAGCCGACCGGAAACATGCTCTTGGGCGCCTCGCGGAACGCGATGGAGATGATGCGCTGTCCCTCGGCCATCCGCTTGCCGGTGCGCAGGAAGAACGGCACGCCGGCCCAGCGCCAATTGTCGATCGAACATTTCAGCGCGATGAAGGTCTCGACGTCCGACTCGGGGTCGACGCCGTCCTCGGCCCGGTATCCCGCATATTGCCCGCGCACGACGTCCCTCGGCTCGATCGGCAGCATGCTGCGAAAAACCTTGTTCTTCTCCTCGCTGATCGGCGCCGGCAGCAGGGCGGTCGGCGGCTCCATCGCCATGAACGCGAGAATCTGGAACAGGTGGGTCACCACCATGTCGCGATAGGCGCCGGTCGCCTCGTAGAACGCGGCGCGTCGCCCCAGGCCCAGCGTCTCTGGCACGTCGATCTGCACGTGGTCGATGAAGTTGCGGTTCCAGATCGGCTCGAACAGGCCGTTGGCGAAGCGGAACGCCAGGATGTTCTGCGCCGGCTCCTTGCCGAGAAAATGGTCGATGCGGAAAATCTGGTCCTCGGAGAACACCTGATGCAGGCTGGCGTTCAGCGACTTGGCGCTCGCCAGATCCGTGCCGAACGGCTTTTCCATGATGATGCGCGAGCGCTCGACGAGGCCGGCCTCGGCGAGCAGCCGCACGGCGGGCAGGGCGGCGGCGGGCGGCACGCTGAGATAATGCACGCGGCGGCTTTCGCCGAGCTCCCGCTCCGCCTTTTCGACCGCCGCCTTGAGGGCGCCGGCGCCCGCGTCCAGCGGCACATAGTCGAGGATCTGCGAAAAAGCCGCCCAGTCGGCCTCCTTCGGCTTGCGGTCGGGGGCGCGGTCGAGCGCGCCGCGCGCGATCGCGCGGAAGCCGTCGGCGTCGATCGCGTCCAGCGAGACGCCGATGATCCGGCAGGCCGGAATGAACCCGGCGCTGGAGAGATGGAACAGCCCCGGCAGCAGCTTGCGCTGCGACAGGTCGCCGGTGGCGCCCACCAGCACGACGACTTGCGGAAATTTGGGACCAACCCCCGGAGGAATCTTCGCCAAGGCGCCCATCCTGTGTTTGCGACGCCCGCCGACAGGGCGGCGGGGGTTCACGGCTATCAATGATGCAATGTCGGCGCCGCGCGCAATCTGATTCGGACAGGCGCTTCCCGCCCAACTGAGCACGCTATCATGACGATAGGAACCTGTTTCGCCGTTTCGCCAAAGCTCGGCGGCATGGCCGGGCTTCTCCCAATAGGCGCTGACTTAAGACGGCCGTGGGAGCGCGGCCGTCCCGGCTGCTCTTCGGCGAAAGCTTCGCCCCCGCCTCAAGAAATCTTGGGCGCCCTGCCCAGGCGAAAGGATAAGCCGGCCCTGTCCTCGCCAGAGCATTCCTATCGAGTCTAAACGTCAGTGAGGCGCGGACCGCGGGGGTTGGGCGAGGCCGCCGGAATAGCGGCCGGGACGGCCGCGGTCCCAGAGGCCCGCCACCTAACTTGGCGCTCTTAGCGCCTGTGTCGGTCATCATCGGCGAAGGCTCTGCATTCGTCCAGAGACGCCAAGGCGCTCGGCGCGGCCATTTCATTGGATGCCTGAAGGCGATTGCGCGCTGAGATGTCGCGCAGGAGCTGCGGTCGCGAACAGCGGCGACGCCGCGACGATTCTCGCTCTCTTCATCGCGCTATCTCTCCTCACCCCCCAAACAACTCTTCCACCTTGCGCCGCATCACCCCGGGCTCCACATCGACCCCCGTCCAGTGCTTGATCGAAATCACGCCCTGGTTGACCAACATGCCAAGGCCGTCGAGGGTGCGGCAGCCGCGTTCTTGCGCCTCGCGGATCAGCAGGGTGCGCGGCGGATTGGGGATGACGTCGGCGACGACCATCGCGGGCTTGAGGCTCGCGATGTCGAGATCGAGCCGGCCTTCGACGTCGGGGAACAGCCCGATCGACGTGGCGTTGACGATGAGGTCGGCGTCCCCGGCGACGCGATAGGTGCTGTCCCAGACGACGAGGTCGGCGCGCGCCGGCGTCTTGTCGTTGATCAGGCTGACAAGTTCGCGGCCCCGCGCCGCGCTACGATTGACGACGGTGATCGCCTTCGCCCCGGCGAGCGCCGATTCCACGGCGATGGCGCGCGCGGCGCCGCCGGCGCCGAACAGCACGAGCGTCTTGCCCCTGGGGTCGACAAGCGTGCGCAGCGACTCGACGAATCCCTTGCCGTCGGTGTTCTCGCCGATCAGCCGCCCGGCGCGCCGCACGACGCAATTGACCGCGCCGATCGTCGCGGCGGACTGCCCAAGCGAATCGAGATGGGCGATCACCGCGATCTTGTGTGGAATCGAGCAGTTGAAGCCGAGCCAGCCCATCGCCTTGGCCCCGCGCACTGCATCGCCGAGGTCGGCCGGCGCGACCTCGCAATTGATGTAGCGCGCGTCGATCCCGTGATGCGCGAAAGCCGCCTCGATCATCGCCACCGTCGGATTTTCCGCGGCGGGCGTCGCGAAGGAGCCGACGAGCTTGCTGAGGAAATTGTGGACTTGCGGCATGGACTCCTCCGGTTGGGGCGGCCGGCGTTGCGGGGGCAGCATTACGATACTCTCCCCGCCGCGAGCCGGCGAATCGAGGCTCCGGCAACGGCAGAGAGGCCGGCGCCGGCGCCGGCGCTCCGCTCCGCCAGGCAGACAAGCGACGAATCCGTCGCCGATCGTCGATCTCGCCTGTCATGAGCCGGTTATGCCCTTGTTGACCAGGCGATTACCGGGCATCATGCGCCGCCGGCGCCAAGATCGGCGAGGATTGACTGGGAGGAGACGGCCATGCGGCTCGCGCGCCGTCAGGGACGACGCATACCCGATTGCCTCGAAAACCCGATCGTGCCCGCGGCATGAGCCCGACGCCCGCCGCCGCCGCCGCGCCGCTGCTCGCCGTCGACGGCCTGTCGGTGCGCTTTGGCGGCATCGTCGCGCTCGACGGCGTTTCGTTCGACGTGGCCGGCGGCCAGATCTGCGGGCTGATCGGCCCCAACGGCGCCGGCAAGACCACGTTGTTCAACTGCCTGTCGCGGCTCTATCGGGCCGATCGCGGCGCGATCCGCTTTGAAGGGCGCTCGCTGCTGTCGGCCGCCCGGCATGAGATCGCTCGCTACGGCATCGCGCGAACCTTCCAGAATCTGGCGCTGTTCGGCGCCATGACGGTGCTGGAGAATGTG
>JBEKSH010000022.1:0-10317 GCA_049517235.1 Roseiarcus sp.
GCGCGCTTGAAGCGCCGCAATGTCCGCGTCATCAAGAGGACGGATGCGATCGAAAACCACAAGCTTTACACCCTTTTCGAGGTCGAAAAGCTCGCCGCTGCGGCGGTAATTGGCGCCGATCCCCCTGCCCGCCAGCATTTCGCTCGCCGGCACGACAACGGTTTGCTGATAGGCAAGCACAAGATGGGTCTGAACGGGATCGCCCACCAACATGATGGCGCAATCCTTCAACTTATCGACCGGCGGCCCGTCACGCGTATCGACATGCGCCATTCCAACACTGGTCTTCGACGCTTCGCCGGCGAAGTTCGGCAAGCCTTTGGAGTCCAACTGCCAAAGTTCGTCGACAATCGCATCGTTGATCGTGTAGCTCGAAGCGAGGACGCAATAGCGATGATCGGGCCTTGCATTGGCGTCAACCCAAGCCTTCAGGCGCTCGAGTTCGGCAAGATCGGCGCGCGGCGCCGGCGGCTGTCCAGCCGTTGGCGCGAGACCGCGCGGCGCCCAGGAACTCACCGCCGGCGTCAAGGTGAAAGCGGCGAGCCCCATTGCGGCGATCAAGGCGGCGATCTTCGAACGCTCGAACAATACAAGAATGACGGCCCCGATCGACGCCGCGAAAGCTGGCGTCAAGAGATAGGCGTGGTGAATAGCCGGCGACTGGACGCGCAGGAAGAGCAAGGCGGCGATCAACGTCGAGCCGCAGGTTAGACGCAGCAGGCGCCGATCGCCGGAACGAAAACCTAAGAAAATCGCGCAACAGACCGCGGCGCCGAGAAGCGCTGCGCCATACCAGTCGAACAGTTCGCCGACGACGACCGGAGGCTCCTTTCTATAGGCCGCATAGATCGTCACATAGTCGTGGGCGCCGGGATTCGGCAGCCAGTCGATAAGGATCGGCGCGCCGAGCGCCAGCAGGATGAGGCCGCCAAACGCGACGGCGCTTATCGCCGCGCGCCAGCGAAATTTGGCGCGACGGCGTGCAGCGAGCAACACCGTTTCCAGCGCGAGCATGGCCAGAACGCCAACAGCCGCGAAGGCGTACCAGCGGCGAAATAGGAACATTCCGAACAAGCAAAGCGCCAGCGCGAGCGTGACGCGGCGCGTGAGTTGGCCGATGCGCGCGTCATGCCCGGCCGGCAACGCCAGAAGCCTCGCCAGCCGATCGGCAAGGCGTAGAGCGGCGACGACGAGAACAAGGCCGCCTATGTCAGGCATGCCGCGCGCTACGACCGCCATCCCCGTGGGATAGGCGGCGAATGCGGCGAAGACCGCCAGCGCAAAAATAACGGGTTGGCCGATGGCCGCCGCACGTTGTCGCGTTGCGCGGCGCGCAAGATCCCGCGCGAGAACGCCGAGCGCGAGGGCGGCGGGCGCAGCGTAAAGGGTAATGACCGCGCCTTGATACCAGGTCCGCGATGACGGCGAGGTCACCGCGAGCACGGCGCCGGGCGCCAGAACCGGCAAGAGCGAATATTCGTCTTTCATTGAATTGACGAACAGCCTCACGAGGGTGGCGAACTGTCCCTTGTCAAGGAATGAGGCGGCAATGATCGCCTCCACCCGGCGATACATGAAATCGCCAAACATCAGGTCGCGCGAAACCGTGACGTAGTAGACGCAATAGAGCGAGAGGAAGGCGACCAGAACCAAAAGGGCCGCCCAGTTTCCTGGCGCAAGCAAGATCGGGCGCCAGCGCGCCGCCTTCGCCAGACGATAGCCGCCGCCGATCGCCAGGCCGAGCGACCCAAATCCGGCAAGCAACGCGATTTGTTTGGCGTCCTGGGTCAAAACGCTGGCCGCCAGCGCAACAATCGCGCAACAGAGGCTCACCCAGACGAAATCTTGAACCCCTTTCTCGTCGAGCGAAAACGCCAGAGCGCCGCAGCACGCCAAGGGCATGACCGCGACAATGCGGATGACGAGCGGGTCGGCGGCCGGCGCGACAAGACGCATGACAAGCCACGCGCTCAGGCCCAGACCCAGAGCCGCCGCGAGGATCGCCATACGCCGCGGAGAAAATCTGGCCATGGTGCAACCGCGCAAGAGCGAGACGAGTTCTCCCATATCCTGCGCGAAGTCGGTTAAATCTTTACGAGTTTGCGTTAAGCGGCGGATGATCGGGCCAGGCGCGCGAATGCGCGCGGCGCATCTCCTCAAAGGCGCGCGACACCGACAGAACCCCCACGTCGTCGAATCGCCGGCCGACGATCTGCAGGCCAATCGGCAACCCTTGCGTGTCATAGCCGCAATTGATGGAGGCCGCCGGCTGTTCCGACATATTAAAGGCGACGGTGAAACCGATATGCGGGAAAGGATTGAGCGGATCGTTGCTCGGCGAAGGCCATTCGGCCGCATAGGCGGTCATCGGCGCGGTCGGCGACAGGATGAAGTCGAATGGAAGCGTGGCCGCGACCGCCGTCTTGGCCATCGCGGCGATCTGATTGAAGCCGTGAAACAATTGTTCGACCGAGAGTCCGGAAGCCGATTCCGCCCAGGCCCGAATAAAGGGCAGGATTTTCTCTCTCCTGTCCTGCGTCAGCCGACGAATGTCGATCAGCGAGCGCATGCGCCAGAACTGGTCGAGACCGTCAAGCATCTCCTGCGTCAGAAACGGCGCCAAGGGTTCGACAATGGCGCCGGCCAGCGCGAAATCGCGCGCCGCCGCCTCGATGGCGCGGCGCACTTCCAGCGTCGGGAGAACCCCGCAACCGGCGTCCAGCAAGAGACCAATCCGCAATCCTTTCAAGCGCGCGGGCTGGATGCGCCAATCCAGTTCTTGTGGCGGCAGACTCGTGAAATCGCGGGCGTCGGGGCGGGAAAGAGTCGCCATGAGCAGCGCCGCATCGTCGACGCTGCGCGTCAGCGGCCCCGCGACGCGACCGATGTAGGGCGGGTCGATGGGCACGCGCCCGCCACTCGGCTTGAGCGCGAAAACGCCGCACCAGCCGGCGGGCAACCGAACGGAGCCGCCGATGTCCGTCCCCACATGCAGCGGCCCATATCCAGCCGCCGAGGCAGCGGCCGCACCCGCCGACGAGCCGCCCGGATTGCGGCTCAAGTCCCAGGGATTGCGCGTCAGAGGGTGAAAGCTCGAGAGGCCTGAAGACAGCATGCCATAGTCGGGCATGGTCGTTTTGGCGAACAGGATCGCGCCCGCTTCGCGCAGCCTGGCCGATGGCGGGGCGTCCTGCGCGGCGGGCGCCAGATCGCTGGCGGCCGTGCCAAGCGGAATCGGCTCGCCTTTGGTGGCGATGTTCTCCTTGACCGTCGCCGGCACGCCGTCGAGCGCCCCAAGCGGCGCCGCGCGCATCCAGCGATCCTCCGACTCCCGCGCCTCTTTGAGCGCGCGTTCGGCATTGAGAAGGTAGGTGGCGTGGATGTGCGGCTCGAATACCGACGCGCGATCGAGCACATCCTTCATTGCTTCAAGCGGCGACAGGTCACGGGTGCGATAGGCGAGCAAAAGCTCTGTAGCGGAAAGCTGATAGGGTCGCATGATTTCCAAAGTCTGCGCGAAGCCGAGCTTCGCGGCGGTGACAACCTGTGGGCGGCGAACCGCTCCGATGCGGCTCCTCGCCCGTTAGCCCAGCGAGAGAGAGCGCCTCGCCATTTCGCTGTCTCGGTGGACGACAGCTGGATCGGCTATTTCCAGGACATGGCCGAAAGGTCGTTGGCGAAGATCGGCGAGTCTCTCCACAGGCCGTTCAGATTCGCGTCGGCGATGGTGACTTGCGGGAGCTGGAACAGGAAGGCGTTGACGCTGTCGTCGGCCAGCTTGCGCTGCGCCTCGCCCATATATTTCTTGTAAGTCTCGAGATCTGGCGCGGCGGAGAGCTTGGCGATGATGTCGCGGAAATCCTGGTTGTCATACTGAAAATAGTAATTGGGATTGGCGTAGATACCGATGTCGAGCGGCTCGACATGGCTGATGATCGTCAGATCGTAATTCTTGGCGGTATAGACGCCGGACAGCCATTGCGCCCATTCGACGTTTTCGATTTTCGCCTCGATGCCGACGTCGGCCAATTCCGCGGCGATGATTTCCCCACCCTTGCGCGCATAGGTCGGCGGGGGAAGGATCAGCGACAGCTTGAGCGGCGTCTCGACGCCGGCCTCCTTCAGCAGCGCCTTGGCCTTGGTCGGATCGTGCGGATATTCGCCGGTCAGGTCGACATAGCCGGGATCGGTCGGCGTCAGATGGCTGCCGATCGGCGTCCCGTAACCATTCTGGGCGCCGTCGATAATCGCCTTGCGGTCGATGGCGTAGGCGATCGCGCGGCGAACCCGCACGTCGTCGAGCGGCTTCTTTTTGTTGTTGATGGCGAGGATCGTCTTGCCTTCGGTGCCGCCCGTCGTCACCTTGAAACGCGGGTCGCTTTGAAATTGCGCGACGCTGTCCAGGCCTTGAAAGCGTGGGAAAGCGTCGAGATCGCCGGCAAGCAACCCCGCCACCTGCGCGGAGGAATCGTTGATGATGCGGAATGTCGCTTTCTTGATCGCTATCTTCGCAGCATCGCGAAATCCATCCCATTTCTCAAGCGTGACCGACGAGCCTTTGGTCCAATTGGCGAACTTGTAAGGCCCGGTGCCCACAGGACTGGTCGCATTGGCCGCCGCGCTTTTTTCGTCGACGATGACGGCCGTATTCATGCCTAGATGAAACAACGCGTCGAAGCTCGGCTGCTTGAACTTGAGCGACACAGCGGCGGGGTCGGAAGCGTCGATCGCTTCGATCGATGCAAAGAAAGCCTTTTCCTTATTCGTCGAGTCTTTCGCGGCGGCCCGTTCGAACGAGAATTTGACGTCCCTGGAGGTCAAGGCCTCGCCATCCTGAAATTGAACATCCTTGCGCAGATTGAACGTCAACGTCTTCAAGTCCGGCGAAAGGGTCCAGCTTTCGGCCAGCAAAGGCGTCACCGAGAAGTCGCCATTGATCTTGGTGAGGCCTTCAAAGATATTGTAATGCGTAATCTCGCCGATAGCGGCGGCCGCGCCCGTCGTCGGATCAAGGCCCGGCGGCTCGAGAACCATCCCGATCGTCACGCTGTCTTTGGGCGCGGCGAGCGCGCCGCATGCCAACAAGACTAGGCTCGCCGCGGCGATAACGCGAAGAGAATTGCGCATTTCAACTCCTTGCCGTCGCCGGCCGCTTGCGCTTGGACCGGTATAGCAACCCGAAGAAACCTTGCTCGTCAAGCGGGTCAATTTATCAACTTACATCAATTGGAGAATGGCGGGGCAGCCCCGACAACGGCCGCGCAGCGCCGCGCCATTGCGCAAAAAAACAACCGCGGCGCCCAGCAGGCGCCGCGGTCACAATATTAAGCGTCAACCTCGCCCACAGTGCCCGAGCGTCACGCCGCTGGGCCGTCCGCCGGGCGATTGCGCCGTTCATTCATGAAGCGTTCAAATTCCTCGCGGTCCTTCGCGCGCCGAATATTTTCGACGAAATCCGAGAATTCCCGACTCGCTTCCTGCAATTTGCGACGCTCTTCCTCAAGCCGGGCGATCTCCGCCGCTTTCCACTCGTCAAAGGCCATATTGCCTGTCGAGCCCGCATAGAAGCCGCGCCGAGCCTGCCAATTGCATCCCCGCATCGCGCTGCGCGCCTCCCGCCATTTTTCCCCGGCGGCGGTCTGCAGATCGCCGGGATAGCTGACCTTGCGCTGCCATATTTTGAAACCGAGGATCGCCAGTCCGATCGGCCAAAATACGATGAAGCCCAAGATCATTGCGACGACCTCAAACGGCGTCCAGCGACTTGCGCCCCAACCGCGCCCGCGCCAAGACCCCCCTGCCCAATCGCGAGCGCCGAACTCCTGCGCCCCGTTCGAACCGCCAACAGCACCCTGCACCGTGCTCATGAAGAGCCTCCGTCAAATGAACACGCTCCGCCCGCAAGCGAAAGCGATGTAACACTTATTCACATTGGGTTGGCAGGGCGCCGCCGCAAGAGGGCTGCGCGGAATTATTTGGACCTTGCTAGGAAACTCCTCAAGGCCATGAATCAGAAAGGAAAATGACACGCCGCCTGGCGCCCGTCGCCAAGCGGCCGTATTTCGGGCGCTTCTTCCCAGCACCTTGCCTGAGCGACAGCGCAGCGCGGCGCATAAGCGCAGCCGATCTGCGGCCCAATTGGAGCGGGCGTCCGCGCGGGCGCGCGCCGACGGGCGGCCTGAAGCTTCGGCGCGGCGTCGATGAGTGCGCGGGTGTAAGGATGGGCGGGGAATCCAAGCAGCAATTCGCTCGGCCCAGTTTCGACAAAACGGCCCCGATACATCACGGCGATCTCGTCGCAGATATGTTCGACGACGACCAGATCGTGGCTGATCAGCAGAAAAGTGACGTCGAATCGCTCATGCAAATCGGTCATCAGATTGAGAACCTGCGCCTGAATGGAAACATCCAGCGCGGAAACCGGCTCGTCCGCCACAACGAGCTTGGGCCGGGTGATCAGTGCGCGCGCGACGGCGATGCGCTGGCGTTGGCCGCCCGAGAATTCGTGAGGATATTTGCGCCCATCGCCGGCGCGCAGACCGACCGCTTCCAGCGCCTCGGCGATACGCGCGACCGACTGGTCGCGCGTAATCCCGTCCAGGCAGGCGAGCGGCTCAGCGATGATGCGCGCGACCGTCTGACGCGGATCGAGCGAGCCATAAGGGTCCTGGAAGATCATCTGCATATGCGCGCGCATCTTGCGCAGTTGCTCGCGAGTCGCGCGGTTCAACACGCAACCAAGCAGGCGCGCTTCGCCCGACGTCGGCCGTTCCAGAGCGATCGCGGCGCGCGCCAGCGTCGATTTGCCCGAGCCGGATTCGCCGACTATGCCGAATGAACGCCCCGCGCTCACGCGGAAGCTGACGTCGTCCACCGCGCGCAGTTCAGGCCTCGCCGAGAACAGACGCTCGCGCGGCAACCGGTACGTCTTGACGAGATTGACAATTTCGAGCAGCGGCGCATCGGCCGGGGTCGCGCTCACGCCAGGCGCTCCGCTGCATCGAGTCTGATGCATCGCGCCATATGGCCGCGCCCCAGGGTCGCCGGGGCGGGAGGCGCATCGCTGCAGGCGTCGATCGTCAACGGGCACCGTCCCGCAAACGGGCATCCCTTCGGCACAGCGCCGGCCGACAACGCCACGCCGGCGATCGCCTTCAGCCGCTCCCCGCGCCGCGCGCCGATGCGTGGGCGCGCTTGCAACAAAGCGATCGTATAGGGATGGGCCGGCCGCGCCAGAACATCCTCCGTTCGGCCGCTCTCCATCATCATGCCGCCATACATCACCAACACGCGCTCGCAATTTTGGGCGATGACCGCCAGATCATGGCTCACCAGAATAAGCGCCATGTCCGATTGCGCGCGAAGTTCGGCGATGAGATCGAGGATTTGCGCTTGTACGGTGACGTCGAGCGCCGTGGTCGGCTCGTCGGCGATGATAAGTCTTGGCTCGCAGCTGAGCGCCATCGCGATCATCGCCCGCTGGCGCTGACCGCCGGAAAGTTCGTGCGGATAGGCGCGCGCGCGCCGCTCCGGGTCCGGCAGGCCCACGCGGTGCAAAAGCTTCACCGCCTCGCCGCCAGCCGCGGCCTTCGAGAACCCGCGATGGAGGATCAACGGCTCGGCGATCTGCCGCCCGATCGAATGGAGCGGATTGAGCGCGGTCATCGGCTCCTGGAAAATCATGGCGAGACGATTGCCGCGCAAGTCTTGCATTTGCGCTTCGCTCATCTTCGTCAGATCGCGCCCTTCGAAAAGAATGGCCCCTGAAGTCGCCGCGCCGTCAGGCAGCAAACCCATCATCGCAAGAGCCGTGAGCGTTTTGCCGGAACCCGACTCTCCGACAATGCCAAGAGTTTGACCGCCGTCCAGGACGAAAGACGCCTCACGCACCATGCGCCGCGCGCCGTCCGGGGTTGGCAGGTCGATGCCAAGACCAACGACTTCCATCAACATTTCAGCGCCTCGCCCGCAGGCGCGGATCGAGCAGATCGCGCAGGCCGTCGCCCAAAAGATTGAGTCCGAGCACCGCGAGGGCCACCGCGAGGCCGGGAAAAATCGCGAGGCGCGGCGCCACAAACATCTGCTGCTGCGCGTCGCTCAGCATGCGTCCCCAGGACGCCTGGGGCGGCTGCGCGCCAAGACCGAGATAGGACAGCGCCGCTTCGGCGAGAATGGCGATGGCGAACTGAATGGTCGCCTGGACAATCAGAGCCGGCGCGACGTTGGGCAGCACATGTTCGAGCGCGATGGCGGTCGGCCCTTTCCCGGCGGCGCGCGCCGCCAGCGCGTAATCGCGAACGAGCACGCCATGACCGACGGCGCGCGTCAATCTGGCGAAAATAGGCACATTGGCGACGCCGATCGCCATGATTGCGTTGACGACGCCGGCCCCGAGCACCGCGGTGAGCATGATCGCGAGCAACAGAGCGGGAAAAGCGAAGGTGAAGTCGCAAAGATTCATGATGACGACCTCGACGAGGCCTCGTGAGGAAGCCGCAATCAAGCCGAGAGCGACGCCCAAGATGAGGCCGATGCCGACCGCAATGATTCCAACAAGGATCGATATGCCTGCGCCGGCCAGAAGCTGCGAAACAATGTCGTGTCCCAGCGAATCGGTGCCGAGCCAATGGGCGAAAGAGGGCTCAAGCAATCTGTGCGGCACGTCGATGGCGGCTGGCGAATAGGGCGTCCAGACCAGCGACAAGCCGGCCGCGAGAAGGAGCATCGCCACGAGAGCGGCGCCAAACGAGAAGCTGGCGTTGCGGCGCGCCCGCGCGACAAAGCTGTCCTTGCTCATGTCATGGGCCTGCGCAAGCGCGGATCGATCGCCGCACAGGCGATGTCGACGAAGAAATTCACGACGATCACGACGCCCACCAGCAGCATCACGCAATCAACCACCACCAGCAGATCGCGGTTGGCGATCGACTGAAACACCAGCCGCCCGATGCCGGGCAGCGTGAACACATTCTCGACGACGATGGCGCCGGCGATGAGATTGGCGAATTGCAGACCCATGATGGTCAGGATCGGCGTCAACGCGTTAGGGAGGGCGTGACGCCAAAGGGTCGCGCGCGCCGAGAGGCCCTTGGCGCGGGCGGTGCGGATGAAATCCTCGCCGAGCACTTCGAGCAGCGCCGAGCGCGTCACCCGAGTGAGGATCGCCGCCTGCACGAGGCCCAACGCAAGCGCGGGGAGCATCAACGAGCCAAGCGCCGGCCCCACGCCCGCTTCCCAGCCGGGAAAGCCGCCCGACGGCGCAACACGCCAATGCACCGCAAAGAGCAGGATGAGCAGGATCGCGAACCAGAAATTGGGCACGGCAAGACCGATCTGGCTCGCCGCCATCACGGCGACGTCGCCGGTCCGCCCGCGATGTTGCGCAGCAAATACGCCAGCCGCCAGGGCGACGATGGTGGTGATCGCCATGGCGAGCAGCGCCAATGGCGCGCTGACCGCCAGGCGTTCGGCGATCAACGCCCCGATCGGCGAATCATAGGCGTAGGAATTCCCGAGATCGCCATGCAGCGCGCCGCCCACCCAGGTCGCGTAGCGCCTGACGACATCCTGATCGAGCCCAAGCTTGTGCGCCAGCGCGGCCACCGTATCAGGCGTGGCGCTCGCCCCCAGCATGACCTGCGCGGCGTTTCCAGGCAGGATCTCGAGCACGCCGAAAACGACGATCGAGGCGAAGGCCAGGGTCGCCGCCAGCAGAAGGAAGCGTCGAAATAGATAAAGGGCCATCGTTCGCGCACCGACCTCTCTCCTAGCCCTCCGCGTAATCATGGAGCGGGCGAACAGCAAGAGGCTAGATTCTCTTCCCGCCCTGGAAGCGTCTGGAGCGCGCCCTGCCTACGCGACCGCCCGGATCGTCCGCCCGACCTTGTCGACGATCTCGCCGATCTGGTCCTCGCTGACGATCAAGGGCGGCGTCAGTTCGATCGTGTCGCCCGAAATGCGGATCATGATTCCCGCTTCATGAAACGAATGCTCGACCGCCGCATAGCCGCGAGCGCCCGCGCCACGGCTCGAAGGAGCCAGGTCGATGGCCCCGGTCAGACCGACGCACCGGATGTCCAGCACATTAGGCAGACCTTTCAGGCTCATCACCGCGTCGCACCATTTGGGTTCAAGGGTCTTGGCGCGCTCGAATAGTTTCTCGTCGCGGTAGACATCCAGCGAGGCCAGGGCGGCCGCGCAGGCCAGCGGATGTCCCGAATAGGTGTAGCCATGGAAAAGCTCGATCGCGTGCTCGGGCCCTTTCATGAACGCATCATAGACGTGCTTGCGCACAAGCACGCCGCCCATCGGCACCGT
>JBEKSH010000023.1:0-10315 GCA_049517235.1 Roseiarcus sp.
TCATTCGTAGAGGCCGAGTCGCATGAAGCCGCCGCCAAGCCGTTCGAAAGCCACCCGCACCTGCAAATCCCGCAGGCGTCGATAGAGATCATGGAAGTCCGGGCGATGACCGGGATGTAGCGGCGCGTGCGCAAGAACCGGGAGGGGAACGTTCTCGAACCGACATTGCCGGGGCGACCACCGGAGATCGACGGCGCGGGCTCCATGCCGGGATAAACATATCTGCATGCCGGAATGAGCCGGCCGGCGCGATTGGCGTCGCGGCGGCGTGCGAATGCGATGCTTCTATCGCGCAAAATGGCGACAAAACGCGTGCGGAACGCAGCAAAGGGCGCGCCGGGCCACGCCGCCGAGCCGCGGTCAAGGCTCGCGAAGCGACCGCGAAGCGGCCTGGCATTGACGGCGAGCCCGGCGGTGGCATCGCTGCGTTGCGGGCGGAGGCGCGAGTGCGACTGCCGGACATTCTAATTAATCGAAACATTGTCTGGACATTCCAGCTTTTCCGTCGCATCCTTGTCGGCGTTTCAGCATGACGGAAGAGGACTTGAAACCACGGCGGCGAACGGGAATCCCCGAAAAAACGCATTTCCAAATTTTTTCGCGCGCAAGTCGTTGAAATCCCTCGATCCCGCCAAACAAAATTTTGGAAATATTTGCAAGGCGCTCAAAATTATCGAGCTTTTTCAATGGCCTGAAAAGCGGCGTTTTGGCGGCGGCGCGCTTTTGTCGCGTCAAACAAGGAAATTGCAAACGACGGTTTGCCATCCCGCATCGCCCCGGCCTAGTCTCCCGCAAGCCGCCGTTCGAGGGGAAGCGTCTTGGGCCACATCAACTACAGCTGCCTGCGCGGCAAGGTCCATGCCTTTGCGCCCGCGGCGCCGCCGACCAACCCCCATCTGTGGGTGCTGCTGGAGGCCGGCGGGCGGCTGTGGTTCGCGACCATCAACGTGCGCTCCGACAAGGGTCAGCTCGGCGATCCGGTCGGCAAGTCCTACCTTTACTATCTGATCGACAACGATTTTCGCCACCCGATCATCCCTTCGATCCTGGCGCGGCCGCAGGGCCTTTCGTCGGTCAACCGCGACTATGCGTCCGGCGCGCTCGATTTTCAGCGCGGCAATCTGTTCGACCCGCGCGCCATGCGCGTGCTGCCGATGGAGGGCCAGGGCGGCGACAATCTGGAGCATCGCCTGACCGCCATCCTGCAGGTGGCCAAGAATCAGGGCGGCGACGTGTTTTTCTACGGCAACGCGTTCAATAAGGACAACCCGCACCAGACCGACGCCGTGTTCGGCTTGACGCCCGACACGCCGTCCGGGGTCGACAATATCCATATGGCTCAAGGGGATCCGAAGGCGATCGACCTGCATGTGCGGGAAAACGGCGTCTGGCACGACGGCGCCTGCTTCGTCTGGGAGGAGCACGCCAGGCGCATGACCGGCGCTTTCCTCGCGTTCCAGACCCAGGCCTGGCACACCAACGACAATGGCGAGCTGATTTACGGGGTCACCGGCTGCGAAGCGCCTCTCTACGAGTTCGCCGATGGGCTCGGCGAACCCTTGCCGCTGCCGAACCGCGCCGCGGAACTGACTTCGCTGCATCGCGCGCCGGACGGAACCGGCGCGCTGATCATCGCCAACATGACCAACGCGCCGATCGCGCTTGCCGGCTGGACGATCCTCGCCCAGGCGGAAAAGACCATCCCCCTGCCGGCGACCGCGCTTCTTCCCGGCCAGCCGCTGTCCGTTGCGCTGGCGCCGGCCACGCTCGACGACGCCGGCGGCATTCTGACCCTCGTCAACCCCGCCAACCTGCGCGTCGACGGGGTCGCCTATCTCGGCGGGGACGCGGCGAGCGGCTGGAGCACGAGTTTCTAGCCCAGCCGGCGCGGCAAATCGTCCCTTCGCGACGGCGCGCGATCGACCGGCAAGCCGGGTTGCGCGCCCAAAAGTCCTATGTTACGCAACCCGCGCCTTGAGGTCCGGGGGCGCGGACCCCGCCGCGACGCCGAATGTTCCCGACTTCTGTTCCAGGGTTTGGAGCGGGCCGCGCCGCGAGCCCCGCGGCGACGTCATCGAAAGACCGGACAAAGTGGCTGAGCAGGAAAACATTGTTTCGGGAATGGCGGGGCGCTACGCCTCGGCGCTGTTCTCGCTGGCCAGAGACGAGCTTTCGACCGATCAGGTCGCCGCCGCCCTCAAGACCTTCGACGATTTGATCGTCGAGAGCCCGGATCTCGCGCGCCTCGTGCGCAGCCCGGTCTTCTCGGCCGAGGCGCAGACGCGGGCGCTGGGCGCGCTGCTCGACAAGGCGGGAATTTCCGGCGTCGCCGCCAATTTCGTCAAGCTCGTCGCGACAAAGCGGCGGCTGTTCGCGATCCGCGAAATGATCGTCGATTACAACAAGCTTTATGATTCCTACCGCGGCGTCACGCGCGCCGAGGTGACGAGCGCCGCCGCGCTTGCCGACGCGCATGTCGCGGCGCTGAAGGATGCGCTGAAGGCGGTGACCGGCGGCAAGAACGTCGAGATTTCCGTGAACGTCGATCCCTCGATCATCGGCGGGCTTGTCGTCAGGCTCGGCTCGCGGATGGTCGACGGCTCGCTCAAAACCAAACTCAATGCAATTCGCACCCGCATGAAATTCGCACCCGCATGAAAGAGGTCGGCTGATGGATATCCGCGCCGCTGAGATTTCCTCCATTCTCAAGAACGAGATCGCCAATTTCGGCAATGAAGCGCAGGTGACCGAAGTCGGCCAGGTGCTTTCGGTCGGCGACGGCATCGCCCGCGCTTACGGCCTCGACAACGTGCAGGCCGGCGAAATGGTCGAATTCGAGAACGGCGTTCGCGGCATGGCGCTCAATCTCGAGAGCGACAATGTCGGCATCGTGATTTTCGGCTCGGAACGCGACATCAAGGAAGGGCAGACCGTCAAGCGCACCGGCGCCATCGTCGACGCGCCGGTCGGCAAGGAGCTACTTGGCCGCGTCGTCGACGCGCTCGGCAACCCGATCGACGGCAAGGGTCCGATCAACGCCGCCAAGCGGTCGCGCGTCGACATCAAGGCGCCCGGCATCATCCCGCGCAAATCGGTGCACGAGCCGATGGCGACGGGCCTCAAGGCGGTCGACGCGCTGATCCCGATCGGCCGCGGCCAGCGCGAGCTGATCATCGGCGACCGCCAGACCGGCAAGACCGCTTTGGCGCTCGACACGATCCTCAACCAGAAGTCGTTGAATCAATCCGGCGACGAGAAGGTGAAGCTCTATTGCGTCTATGTCGCCGTCGGTCAGAAGCGCTCGACCGTCGCCCAGTTCGCCAAGGTTCTCGAGGAGCACGGCGCGCTCGAATACACGATCATCGTCGCGGCGACCGCCTCCGACCCGGCGCCGATGCAGTTCCTGGCGCCGTTCACCGGCTGCGCGATGGGCGAGTTCTTCCGCGACAACGGCATGCACGCGCTGATGATCTACGACGATCTGTCCAAGCAGGCCGTCGCCTATCGCCAGATGTCGCTGCTGCTGCGCCGCCCGCCGGGCCGCGAAGCCTATCCCGGCGACGTGTTCTATTTGCACTCCCGCCTGCTCGAGCGCGCCGCCAAGATGAACGACGAACACGGCGCCGGCTCATTGACCGCTTTGCCGATCATCGAGACCCAGGCCAATGACGTTTCGGCCTATATCCCGACCAATGTGATTTCGATCACCGACGGCCAGATTTTCCTGGAGACCGACCTGTTCTACCAGGGGATTCGCCCGGCGGTGAACGTCGGCCTTTCGGTGTCGCGCGTCGGTTCGGCCGCGCAGACCAAGGCGATGAAGAAGGTCGCCGGCAGGATCAAGGGCGAACTCGCGCAATATCGCGAAATGGCGGCTTTCGCGCAGTTCGGCTCTGACCTCGACGCCACGACGCAGCGCTTGCTGAACCGCGGCGCGCGCCTGACCGAACTCCTCAAGCAGGCGCAATTTGCGCCCCTGAAGATGGAGGAGCAGGTTTGCTCGATCTATTGCGGCGTCAACGGCTATCTCGATAAGTTGCCGGTGGACCGCGTCAAGCCGTTCGAAGACGGACTGCTCTCGACGCTGCGCGCCAAGAACCCCGAAATTCTCGAGGCGATCCGCTCGTCGCGCGACCTGTCGGACGCCACCGCTGCCAAGCTCAAGGCCGTGGTCGAGGCCTATTCCAAAAGCTTCGCCTAAAGACGTCGATCACCCTGACCCTCTCCCGCGCGCGACGAAGGCTCCGCCTTCGCGAGGCGGGCGAGGGGGAGAAGCCAAGCGATGCCGTCCCTAAAGGACCTCAGAAACCGGATCGCCTCCGTCAAATCGACGCAGAAGATCACCAAGGCGATGCAGATGGTCGCGGTGGCCAAGCTTCGCCGCGCCCAGGCCGCCGCCGAATCGGCGCGCCCCTATGCGCAGCGCATCGAGACGGTGCTGGCCAATCTGGCGGGCGGCGCCGTCGACGCGCAGGGACCGCGCCTCCTTACGGGCACGGGCGCCCAGCAGACCCATTTGCTGCTCGTCTGCACGGGGGAGCGCGGCCTGTGCGGCGCCTTCAACACGTCGATCGTCCGTCTGGCGCGCGAAAAGGCCAATGGCCTGATCGCCGAAGGCAAGACGGTCAAGATCATCTGCGTCGGCAAGAAGGGCTACGACCAGCTACGCCGCACGTTTGAGCGGCATATCATCGACTTCGTGGATTTGCGCGCCGTGCGCACGCTTGGCTATGGGAACGCGCAGCCCATCGCCAAAAAGGTTCTCGACCGCTTCGAGGGGGGCGAGTTCGACGTTTGCACGCTGTTCTTCGCGCGGTTCAAGTCGGTCATCGCGCAAGTTCCGACCGCCCAACAGCTGATTCCCCCCGAATTCGAGAAATCGGGGGAAGCCGGCCCGACCTATGATTACGAGCCCGACGAGGGCGAGATTCTGTCGCAGTTGTTGCCCAACGCCGTCGCCGTGCGCATTTATCGCGCGCTGCTGGAAAACATGGCCTCGTTCTACGGCTCGCAGATGAGCGCGATGGACAACGCAACCCGCAACGCCGGCGACATGATCCGCAAACTGACTCTGCGCTACAACCGCACGCGCCAGGCGATGATCACCAAGGAACTGATCGAAATCATCTCGGGCGCCGAGGCGCTCTGACCCTGTTAACCCGGCGCCGCGGCGCTCGGCCCATTGCGAAGCGAGGACGATAGACATGGCAAACGCCAACAGACCGACCGGCCGCGTCACCCAGGTGATCGGCGCAGTCGTCGACGTGAAATTCGACGGCCATCTGCCGGAAATCCTCAATGCGCTGGAAACGACCAACAACGGCTCGCGCCTCGTGCTCGAAGTCGCGCAGCATCTTGGCGAAAGCTCGGTGCGCTGTGTCGCCATGGACGTTTCCGAGGGGCTGGTGCGCGGCCAGGACGTGACCGACACCGGCGTGCCGATCTCGGTTCCGGTCGGCGCGGGGACGCTGGGGCGCATCATGAACGTCATCGGCGAGCCGGTCGACGAGGCCGGCCCGATCCCCGCCGAGGCGCGGCGCGCGATCCATCAGCCGACGCCCTCTTACGCCGAGCAATCGACCGAAGCGCAGATTCTGGTCACCGGCATCAAGGTCGTCGATCTCCTCGCGCCCTACGCCAAAGGCGGCAAGGTCGGCCTGTTCGGTGGCGCGGGCGTCGGCAAGACCGTGCTGATTCAGGAACTGATCAACAATGTCGCCAAGACGCATGGCGGCAATTCGGTGTTCGCGGGCGTCGGCGAGCGCACGCGCGAAGGCAATGACCTCTATCACGAATTCATCGAATCGAAGGTCAACGCCGACCCGCGTCATCCCGATCCCGACGTCAAATCGAAATGCGCGCTGGTGTTTGGGCAGATGAACGAGCCGCCCGGCGCGCGCATGCGCGTCGCGCTGTCGGGGGTGACCGTCGCCGAACATTTCCGCGACCAGGGGCAGGATGTGCTGTTCTTCATCGACAACATCTTCCGCTTCACGCAGGCGGGCTCGGAAGTTTCGGCGCTGCTCGGGCGCATTCCCTCGGCGGTGGGTTATCAGCCGACGCTCGCCACCGACATGGGCGCCCTGCAGGAGCGCATCACCACGACGACCAAGGGCTCGATCACCTCGGTGCAGGCGATCTACGTGCCCGCCGACGATTTGACCGATCCGGCGCCGGCGACCTCGTTCGCCCATCTCGACGCGACCACAGTGTTGTCGCGCTCGATCGCCGAAAAGGGCATTTATCCCGCCGTCGATCCGCTCGACTCCACCTCGCGCATGTTGACGGCCGCCGTCGTCGGCGAAGAGCATTACGCGGTCGCGCGGCAGGTTCAGCAGGTGTTGCAGCGCTACAAGTCCTTGCAGGACATCATCGCCATTCTCGGCATGGACGAGCTCTCCGAGGAAGACAAGCTGACCGTGGCGCGCGCGCGCAAGATCGAGCGCTTCCTGTCGCAGCCGTTCGACGTCGCCGCCGTGTTCACCGGCTCGCCCGGCGTCCAGGTGAAGATCGAGGACACGGTGAAGGGCTTCAAGGGTATCATCGAGGGCAAATACGACAGCCTTCCCGAAGCGGCGTTCTATATGGTCGGCACGATCGAACAGGCCGTCGACAAGGCCAAGAGGCTGGCGGCGGAAGCGGCGTGATCCGCGCCGAACACCGCTTCAAGCGAGGGTGACGATGGCCAGTTTTCACTTCGAACTCGTTTCGCCGGACAAGCTGTTGTTCGATGGCCCGGCCGAGGATGTGCTCGTGCCGGGGACCGAAGGCGATTTTGTCGTGTTGCGCGACCATGCGCCGGTGATGACCTCGCTGCGGCCGGGGATCGTCGACATCGGCGAGGGCCAGGGCAAGCATACGCGCGTGTTCGTTCGCGGCGGCTTCGCCGACGTGAGCGCGGCCGGCCTGATCCTGCTGGCCGAGACCGCCATACCCGTCCTCGAGCTCAGCGCCGAGCGCCTTGACGTCGAGATCAAGAACGCGGAGGAAGATCTCGCCGACGCCTCCGAGGATCAGAAACGCGCCGCGCAGGAAAAACTCGATCGCCTGCGCGAGCTGAAAGGCGCGTTGAAGATCTGAGGCTCGCGCGGCGCGGTCGCCAACGTGGCGGCCAGTCTGGGCGGTTCAAATCGACCCGTTTGTTGTGATTTCCGGAATCTCGGCTAACGTGGCGCGATGACAACGGAAACAATCATTGAATATGCGCGCCACATGCGCGAGTTGCGTCGGGCTGGGCCGACCAATCTTGAGCAGGCTCTCGCGCCGACGTTTCAACGTCTCCTCGAATCGTTGCTGCCCCAGATTTCGACAAACGAACTTGTTGTCGTTCCCGAGTTCGCGACGCCCGGCGTCGGCAGGCCGGATATTGCGCTGATACGGTTTCCGGGTGATCAGTTCGGCTTGATGATTTTTGGCCACCGGTGGAATCCGGATTTTCGCTTTACGGTTTCGCGTTCCTCGGCCAGGTCGACGCAGCGCTTGGCGATGATGTCTTCAAGGGGCATTGTCACGCCCGCTTCGGACTTGCGATCTCTTTGGCGGCTCGATAGCCAAGGGGATGAAGAAAATCAGCTACAGCGGGTATCGGTTCCCGCCAGAGATCATTCAGCAGGCGGTCTGGCTCTATTTTCGTTTCGGCTTGAGCTTTCGCGACATCGAAGATTTGTTGGCGGAGCGCGGGATCACGGTCTCTTACGAGACAGTCCGACGCTGGACGAACCATTTCGGGCCGATGATCGCGGCAGACTTGCGCAAGCGCCGCCCCAAGCCATACACGACCTGGCATCTTGATGAAGCCTATCTGAAGATTGCTGGCCGCATGGTCTATCTGTGGCGAGCCGTCGACGCCGAAGGCGAGGTCCTGGATGTGCTGGTCCAGTCCAAACGAAACAAGCACGCCGCGCCGAAACTGATGCGCAAACTTCTGAAGAAATATGGCTTCGTTCCCGATCGGTTGATCACGGACGACTTGCGCTCGTATGGCGCGGCCGCCCGCGATCTCGGGATCGAGCGTCGCCATGAGCGCGGTCAATGGAAGAACAATCGTGCCGAGAATTCGCATCAGCGCACCCGACGACGGGAACGCAAGATGCAACGCTTCAAGAGCCCAGGCTCAGCCCAGAAATTCCTATCAACCCACGCCGCCGTCTTCAACACTTTCAACGTCCAACGCCACCTCACCTCCGCTGCAACGCACCGCACCTTCCGCGCCGCGGCGATGAACACGTGGCGCGAGGCCGTCACGGCTGCTTGAAATTTCAAGAGTCGCAAGCCCTTCGCGTTCTTCCGTCGGCAACGTGACAACGCCTTCTCGAGGCATTGGTTCATCAACTCGCGCACACGACACCGCGCACCGGCGAGTGGGAGCAGTGCTATCGAGCTTTGCAGAACCAAGCGCGGCGCACATTGGCGGCGCTCACGAGTGACCACCTCAACCTCATCGGGGCAACGGCGAAGAAGGAATAAAGTCGCGCACGGCCTGTCCAATGGAGAACCCAGTCATTTCGGACCGCTCCGACAATTTTCGAACGGTAAAGCCGCATCCCGCGGCGGATATGGCGCAATTTTACCGCAACAATGAGGGGAATCCAGTTTCGCTTCAGGGCGACGGGCGAATTGATCGTGGGGAGGATCATTTCCCCATGTCGTTTCACGATCGTCGCCTTTCGCTGGCGACGCTGGTCTTATTGTTGAGCGCAACGAGATCGAGCCGGGCGGTTTGGTGATTTACGCTCGCAGCGCCGCGACATTTGCACAGCGCCCTAATTGCCGCGAAGTGGCGGTCTATATTTCTCCACGGCCCGGCGTCACTCTTCACCCTTCGACGATCCATGCAGCAGCTCGGATGATCGGTCTTGTTGAACGGCAGGTCATTTCCCGGTTACGGCGCCTTTCTGATCGCCACAGGAACGCCCACCTGCGGCGGCAGGCTGTGAGCGCACCTCGGTGTTCAATGAAAACACGCTGGGGGTCGGTCACCGGCGAGCAACGCACTAAGGCTCGGCGCCTGCGCGACTGCTGGGCGCTCGACGGCCGACTAGGTTATCAAGTGCTCGACCCCGCCTTCACAATGATCTTTTGGCGTGGCCATCCCGAGCCGCACGACGGGGGCCGCGAATGAGCGATATGCAAAGGCAGTAAATGATCGCAAGACCTATGCAAGAAACCCAGACAATACCGACAATTTTCACGATAGGTCATTCGACGAGAACGATCGTCGAATTTGTGGCTTTGCTCCGGCACGCCGCGGTCGATCTGCTCATCGATGTACGCTCGGTCCCCCGCTCGCGAACAAATCCGCAATTCAACGCTGACACTCTTCCGGAAGCGCTCGTTGACGCTCGGGTCACTTATCGCCATCTGCCGGGCCTTGGCGGTCTGCGTCACCGAACAAAGGGAGCGGCGCCATCGCCCAATACGCTTTGGCGGGTCGCGGCTTTCCGAAACTATGCCGACTACGCCGCCACTGACGCATTCCGAAAGGGATTGGACGAATTACGAGCGCTGGCCCGTGACAATGTCTGCGCCATTATGTGTGCTGAAGCCGTGTGGTGGCGATGCCACCGCCGCATCATCGCCGACTATCTTTTGGTGGAAGGGGTCCCGGTGGCGCACATCATGGGGCCCAATAAGATCGAGCCGGCGAAGCTCACGCCTGGCGTGCGATCGCTGCCCGGCGGCGCACTCGTATATTCAGCAGCGGAGCAGGTTGAAGCATTCTGCCCACCCGTCGAGGGTTGACATTGACCTTCTATCACCGCGCCGAAATTCCGACGATCGGACGAGGCCGAATTCGCAGAGGCTCTCTCGTGACTTTGGTGTTCGGACAGCGCCGCAGCAGCTTTCCTAAGGAGTGCAGGCTCAGGTGTTTGCCGTGGCTACCAACGGGGTCAGTCGCGCCGTTCAAGTTTCATTCCAATGGGCCGGCGCCAGATTCCCCCTCAGCGCCATCGGGTGTCCTCGCTCGCCACCGGATCCTTGGCCGAGCGCGCCGGGATACCCCAACGATCTCCAACGGCCTCAAGCTGGTCGCGCCCGAACGGCGCTGGAACCAATGATCGCGGCCAACCGCAAGCTGTCGCCGATCGTCGGTCTGGCGCGGACCGGCCTCATCTGAGCGAAGGAGAAGCCGCGCGGCCCGATCCCTCCGCGCGAGGACTGGTACGACTACGTCGCCGCCGACGATCTGCCAACCATCGCGGTGCTGCAGGACATCGACGACCGTCCCGGTTACGGGGCGTTCTGGGACGAGCTGCAGTCCACCGTGCATTTGGGGCTCGGGTGCTTGGTTGCGTCACGAACGGATCGTTCCGCG